>CAZBKC010000469.1:0-2958 GCA_964492345.1 uncultured Steroidobacter sp.
GGCGTCCCCGAAAGGCTCGAAGGACCCAAGGCACGGCCCCCAACGCCAGCACTGCACTTGCAAGTTGAGTGCGTCGGCCCGCCAGCATCCGAAACCTGCATCAGCCGCCGTGTCTTGCCGCTGTCGATGAGAATTATCCCGGACAGCACTGCGCACAGACGGAAATGACGAAAGGATTTCTTCTCTCCTCTGGTTTTCCTCTGTGCCCTCTGTGTGAACTCTTACTCTTCCTCCGCCTCCGAGTGAGCCTGAGCGAAGGCATCCTGCAGCAGCTCGTGCAGCACTGCGGTCGCGAAAGCGCCGCGCGGCAGGCGGAATCGTAGTCGCAACCCTTCTGGTTCGAGCGCCCAGCTCAGTTCGCTGACGCGCAGGCGCAGGGAGCGGCGCTCCTGATCCATATCGATCGCGGCCAACCCGTTGCTGAGTACGGGGTCGCGTTGCGCGATCTCGCGCTCCAGTGCCGCCGTGTTCACCTGCGTAGTCAGCTCTCCCCTGCCCCAGAGCGGACCAGTGGGATGGATGTCCTGAATCCTGCAACGCTCGGTAAGCGTGTCATCGAGCGTCTCGACCTTGAACACGCTGTTGGTGCCGTCGAGATTCGCGACGTCGCCGGACTGCAGGCGATTCCAGGTGCCGGCAGCCACGCGCGCGGCGAGCACCCCGTTGAAGATTGCGGCCCGGGCGGCCGAGAGCGCGAAACTGCGTTCGAGTCGGTCGTTGAGTTCGAGTTCGCCGCCCAGCCACCGCCGTGCCCTGGTCAGATTGGCGCCGTCGATGCCGAAACGCTGCGGACCGAAGTAGTTCGGCACGCCCTGCTCACCGATTCGGGCCAGCAGATCGCCAAGCCCCGTCCTGTCGCCGGCCGGATCGCGAACGAGTATCTCGAAGTCATTGCCGCGCAACGCACCGCGTTTCAGTTTGCGACGATGACGTTCGGCGCGGATCACCTCGAAGCCCTCGCCGCTGACGCCGGACCAGTCCTGCATCGCCGAACGCACCGGCAGCGTGAAAGCCTGCTCGGTGACGGCATGGCGATCCTTGAGGCCCGCGAAACCCACGTCGCGCGGATGAATCTGCGCCAGTCTGCCAAGCTGCTTCGCCACCCAGTGCGTGTTCGCACCGCGCTTGCGCACCGTCAGCAGCCAGTGATCGCCTGCACCATCGGCGGCGAAACCCAGCCACTCGCGCACGACGAAATCCTCCGGCGCAACCCGCAGGCGCCCGCGGATCTGCGGTACGCCGTGAGCGCAAGGCAGTTGCAGCAGGTCCATCAG
This sequence comes from uncultured Steroidobacter sp., assembly GCA_964492345.1. Classification (GTDB taxonomy): domain Bacteria; phylum Pseudomonadota; class Gammaproteobacteria; order Steroidobacterales; family Steroidobacteraceae; genus Steroidobacter. The sequence goes on from CAZBKC010000469.1 coordinate 1,275, forward strand.
GCTTGTTCGATCAAGGCGATTGCCTGACAGGCAATGCCTTCGCGACGGCCGACGAATCCGAGCGTTTCAGTCGTAGTCGCCTTGATGTTGACGCGATCGGAGGCAATGCCCAGATCAGCGCTGATGTTGGCGCGCATTGCTTCGCGGTGCCTGCCCAGGCGGGGCGCTTCCGCGAGAACCGTGACATCGACGTTGACGATCGCAAAACCCTGCTGCTGCAGCAGCGAGCATGCGTGCCGCAGAAACTGGCGACTGTCGGCACCGCGCCATTGTGGATCGGAATCGGGAAAATGGATGCCGATATCGCCCAGCCCCGCTGCACCGAGCAATGCATCGACCAGCGCGTGCAGCACGACATCGCCGTCGGAATGGGCCTTGATTCCCTGCGCGTGTGGAATCCGGACGCCGCCGAGCGTGACGTGATCGCCGGCTTCGAAGGCATGCACGTCGAAGCCCTGGCCGATGCGCAATGGAGTCGTCATGGGATCGCGTTCCCCTGTTCTGCGAGGAGGCGTTCGGCACGACGCAGATCCTCGGGCAGTGTGATCTTGAGATTGTCGGGACTGCCCGGCACGACGCGCGGCTGAAGTCTGAGCATTTCGACTGCCTGAGCTTCGTCGGTCACGACGATCCCACGGTCGCGCGCCTCGCACAGCGCCCGCTTCAGGATGCCGTAGCGGAACATCTGCGGCGTCAACGCGCGCCAGAGACCATCGCGATTCACGGTCTGCGTCACCCGACCGGAGGCATCGGCGCGTTTCAGGGTGTCCACGACCGGTGCAGCAAGCAGACCGCCGACCGGGTCACTCTCCAGTGTGCGCAGCAGCAGATCCATGTCGTACGCATTCAGACACGGCCTGGCGGCGTCGTGCACCAGCACCCAGTGAGAATCCCCGAGCTGCAATGCCTCCAGCCCGGCGCTGACGGAATCGGCCCGCTCCGCACCGCCGATCACCGACCGCACGCGCGGATCGCGCGACACATCGAGTTTCGCCCATTCACGGTCGTCGGCACCGAGCGCGACCACCACTGCCGCACACTCGGGTCGGGCCAGCAGTGGTGCGAGTGACCACTCGATCACCGTCCTGTCCGCAAGCCGCAGGTACTGCTTGGGCATGGCTGCATCGCCCATGCGCCGCGACCTGCCCGCCGCGGGAACGACGGCCCAGAACTTCAGGGGTGGAGGCATTGGAGAGAAGAATTCAGAGGCCGCAAAGGACCGCATAAAAGAATACTGATTCAGAAGGCATGAATCTCTGGCCCGGCAATTCTTTTATGCGGTCTTTTGCGGCCCTCCGATCCTCATTGCTGCTTCTGCGCATCCGGTGCCGGTGCGGGCTCACGCGGCGTCACGACCTGGTAGAAGGTTTCGCGCTGACCGACCATGCCGAGGTCAGTCCGGGCACGCTCCTCGATCGCGACCGTGCCCTTCTTCAGATCCTGCACTTCCGCGGCGAGCGTGCGGTTGCGCTCGCGCAGCGTGGCATTCTCGGCCTGCTGCTGCTCGATCTCCGCGCGCAACCGCGCCACTTCCCGCAGGCCGCCGTCACCCAGCCACAGGCGGTACTGCAGTACCACCACGAGGGCGAGCAACCCGACGGCCAGGAACTTCATGCAGCCAGCTTCTAGCAGGAAATTCCCGGCAGCGGAACCGGGAACGCCTCGACGCCCGCATAGCGCGCAT
>CAZBKC010000470.1:0-2948 GCA_964492345.1 uncultured Steroidobacter sp.
TCGCCGCACTGGCGCTGTATTTTCTCTGCGCCATCGCCACGCTGATCCTGCGCCGGCGCGATGTCCGCGCCGACGGCCCGCCCTTCGTCATTCCCGGCGGTCCGACTGTTCCCGTGCTGGCCTGTGTCGCGATTGCCTGGCTGTTCTTCGAAACCGCCCGCGACGGCACCCAGCTCTATGCGCTGCTGATCGCGCTGGCGATCATCCTTGCGCTGTATGGGCTGCGGGCCTGGCGGCATCGCCAGTGACGATCATGATCCGGCGTCATCCCCTGCTGTTTACGTGGTGCCTCAAGACACGCAATGCGTGTCGACGTGCATTTGCGACTCCGGGAAGAGTCCTCGGTACGCTGACGGCGGCGATTGCTGTCGGCGGCCTGTTCTGGTGGGGTGTCGCAGCGGTACCGCACGACTGCGTGCGGCAGGTGAGCGCCTTGCTGCGACAGTACGCCATCGCGCTGGCTGTGATGGCCGCGATCCATTCGTTGTTGCTCGTGACCAGGACGAGAGAGCGCGCGACGGATGCACATAGAGCATCGTGGCTGGCCGCGGCACCGCTCCATCCACGCACCATGGGTTTGGCGATTCTGGTCCGCACGGTTGGAATTGCCGGGTTGCATCTGGCGCTCATCGCGCTGCCGCTGGCAGGGATTGCCATCCTTGCGGACGACCTGCATCTCAATGCGCAATCCGTGGCGCTCGTTGCCACCGGGTTCGCCACAGGCGGCCTGGCTGGATGGTTCTTGCCGCCCCGCAAGATGCAGATGCGTGAGGCGTCGCGCTATGCGCCGAAGCTGCGCCAAGCCGCATCGCAACGATGCACCGATCGCGCGCTGGCGCACTGGCCGGTTGCGCAGGCACTGGCGTGGCATCGTCCCGAGAACTCACGAGTCGTCGTGCTGGTGGCATTGCTGGCCGTGCAGGGCGGAACGTCGATCGCCGGAGGGCTCGCTGTCGTTGGCGCGTGGTTGCTGGCGATCCATCTCGCGACATTGCTGCAGGCCGTCATTCATACGGGTCCCGCGGCAGCCCGCTGGCTGCGTTCGACGCCGATCAGGTTTGCAGCGTTCGCCTGGGCGCTGAGCAGGCGAGTCCTGCTGCACCAGTCGATCGGTACTGCGGTAGCGGTTGCGATGGGGATCGTACTCGGCGCACCCCCGCTGCTGGCCATCTATCTCGGCGGCTGCTGGTTGGTGTTGGTGGCGATGGTGAGTGCCATCGTTCTGGCCGATGCGTATCGCAGCCGTCGTTCCGGGTTGAAGCTGGTCATGTCGATGGTCGCCTTCGCAGCCATCGAGTTACGTGAGCAGGGCTGGGCAGTTCCGCTTGCATTGGTGCTGGGGCTCTGGCACGTCTTCATGGCTGTACGCTCGCCGAGGGCTGCCGTATGAAATCGCCGGTATTGCAGATAGAGGGTCTACGGGCGGGCTACGGCCGCCGCGAAATCCTCCGCGGCGTGTCGCTGTGTGTAGAGGCGGGGGAATGGTTTTGCCTGCTCGGTCCGAACGGCGCCGGCAAGAGCACGCTGCTCCACTGCATCGCGACGCGCATCGAATCGAGCGCAGGCAACATCGCAATCGATGGCCATTCGCTCTCGATGCAGCCGCTGGCAGCGAAGGAGAAGCTCGGATTCGCCGCGTCGCCGGAGCAGTTGCCGGGTTTGCTGACCGGCCGCCAGTGCCTTGAGGTGTTCGCAGCGGCAAAGGGACTCGCCGAGATCGATGCGACGCTCCTCGATCTGGCGAGCCGGTTCGGCTTCATGAAGTTCATCGACGGGTGTGTGGATACCTATTCGCTGGGTACCCGGCAGAAGCTGTGCATCCTGCTGGCGCTGCTCGGCGAGCCGCGGCTGGTCGTGCTGGACGAAGCATTCAATGGTCTCGATCCGGGCAGCGCGCTGCTGCTGAAGCGCCATCTGCGGCAGCGATTGTCGACGGGCCGTTGTGCAGTGCTGCTCGCGACGCATTCGCTCGACATCGTCGAGCACTATGCCGATCGTGCCGCCTTGCTGGTTGACGGCGAGATTGTTCGCGACTGGAATCGCTCAACACTCGATGCGTTGCGCGAGCGGGGCGGCAATGCGCTGGAAGAGGCAGTCAGCGGCGTTGTCGCAGAGGAAGAGCCGCAAAAGACCGCATAAAAGAACCAAGAAAACAGGTTTCTCTTCTGATCCCTTAACCTCTTTTATGCGGTCCTTTGCGGCTCTTCCGTCCTCTCCCCCTCTTCAACTCTTGCGCCGCGCACTCATCACATTCGGCAGCCCCTGGATACGCCCGAGCACGCGCGACAGTTCTTCGAGATCCTGCACCGTAATGCGCAGGTTGATATCGGCGATGCCATCCGCATCGCCCGTCAGCGTGTTCATGCCCTGAATGTTGATCTTCGAGTCCGCGAGGACGCCGGTGATGTCGCGGACCAGACCGCGCCGGTCGAACGCACGCACGTTGATATCGACAGGGAACGCCCTGTCGCTGCCGCTGCCCCATTCGACGGAAATCCGGCGTTCGGGATGCGACTGCTCGAGCCGCTTCAGCGCGGCGCAGTCCTGACGGTGAATGCTGACGCCACGGCCCAGCGTGATGTATCCGGTGATCGGTTCTGGCGGCACCGGGCTGCAGCAGCGCGGAAAGTGCGACAGCAGATCACCCACACCCTCGATGGTGATGCCTTCCGGCGATTTCGTGGCCACCGCGGGCCGGCGGGGAATGGGTGAAGGAAGCTCCTGCGGTCGCGCCAGTCGCAGGATTGCTCCGGCGATCTGCGCAGCCGTGATTTCGCCCTCGCCGATGGCCTGGTAGAAAAGCTCGGCAGTGTCGAACCGCAATTCCTTGCGCAACTCCTCCTGCGACACGCTGTGAACCGCGAGTCGTTGCATTTCGCGTTCGAGGATCTGCCGTCCCTGCTGCCGGTTCTGTTCCTCATCGAGCTTGCGGAAGAAGGAGCGCACCT
>CAZBKC010000471.1:0-2944 GCA_964492345.1 uncultured Steroidobacter sp.
GAGCATCTGGCTTCGAACCAGAGGGTCGGGAGTTCGAATCTCTCCGGGCGCACCATCTTGCTTTTCCCACCCCGAAATCCCTCCAAGACCTTGAACGGCAAGCTCACATCGGGAGTTTTAAATCCCTCATTTCGCGTATAGGCCAAGCGGGCAGCGAATGCGAGTTTCAGCACTGCTCGCTTATCCTCCAGGTGCGGTGAATCCCATCTTCAATGAACTCGAACGAGTGAAATCGCTTCTTTGTGAAGTGCAACTCCAGGCTCATGCGCACGCAAGGATCGGAAAACACGGTCGAGATGGTCGCCGAGTTGACGCGCTTTGTTCTCGTTGGTGACGAACTGGCAGTCAGCAATGCCGAGTTGCGCATTGTCTGCCGGAATCACGCCGGCCTTGCCCACCTTCTCCGCCCACCAGCGTAGATGCGCGACGCGATTCTTGAGCGTGCCGGCAGACAGCCCTCGGCCTGCCAGCGCGCAATCAACGCGTCGACGTTTTACCCTTGAGCGATGTCGCGCGCATCTGTCTGAAGCCGCCCGCGCGCAACTGACGGCTCTGCGTCGCGTGGCTCCCGTCGCGATTTCGCAGGCACAGCGTGCGCAACGTAAAAGTCAGATCGTCCATCTTCATTCCATTCCCTGAGCAACCATCGGTCAGTGTTTTTGCCAACTCGCGATGAGCGAGATTCCCGAAGGACTAGGGCCAGGTCTCAGGCAACTTGTTGCCTCTGTGAGGCGCCTGCCTCGTCTCCCCGTAGGAGATCGGGCGGGCATGAGGGTGACGACGAAAGCGAATTGCTGGTGATGAATCCTCCCGTCAGGGTTGAGAGTGAAGACAGCGCCGAACCGCCATGGACGACGGCAGCGCTTGGCGGACGAGCTACGCAAACGAAAGTGCAGCGATGGCAGAAGGGTCTGCCCGGTGACGACGTTGGTTCCTCCCTTGCGGGACGACGCGCGAATTGGAACCTGAGCGTGTCTGGCGTCGGTCCATCCCTGTTCGGGGGCGAGCGCTTGCAGGACCGTGCGCTCTGGGCTGCCGGTTGGGTACGGCATCGGCGAACAGCGTTCGCACGATTGGCGCTGATGCCCTGCGCCTGAGTAGTGATGCTTGCGCATCGCTACCTATCAGCGATGCCAGTCTGCCCAGGCTGGCGTCACGCAGCTCGCATCTTCAGGAAACTGCGCCAACCCGCATTGTTGCTGCAGATTTCCGGGCCGTCACTGCGGACGGCAGTGACGGCCCAATGCAGGCGGAACCGATCATTGCAGCCGCCCTGTCGCATCGAGCCGGCGTCAGCGGGTGCTGGCGCAGACGGATACCTTGGCGTCGGTCGCTGATTACATGTCGCCGCGACACGCGCCGCCAAAGCAGTAAGTCCCGGCTCTTTGCCCCTTCCAGGTGCCTCCCGCGACCTTCGTCTTGTTGAATCCGTTCTTCGAGCCGGCGTTCTCTTTTGGCACTGCCTGGAACTGATCGTGGACTCCAACGAGGACGTATTCTTGGCGCGAGTGGGCGGGAACGGTAAAGACTGGCCCGCCCCTGAGGACCGAATGTGTTTGAAGCGGTGGCGCATGGCGCCGCGGCTCGGTGATAAGAATTTCGCGCCGCGGGTGAGCGAAACAGCGCGTGCATGCTCTGCAAGTTTCGCGACAGACTCGATTGCTAGCTTGGCTTCCGATGACGATCAACCGTTCGAGGAACCAGCCATGCTGTATCGATTCTTGCCGCTTGCCGCTCTCATATTTGTATCCGTCTTGCTTCCGGCGCATGCCCAGGCGCAACAGGCGGCGGAGGGCGGCGTTCGTGGACGCATCGTGGATTCGGTGACTGGACGGGCGGTACCGACGGCCACTGTGCACCTCAGGCGAAATCAGCGGGTTCAGCGCACGGTTGAAGCCGATACCGCCGGAGAGTTTTCGTTCGATCATGTGCCGGAAGGCGTGTATTCGGTCGAGGTCGAAGAGCAGGGCTACGTGAAAGCCGTGCAGGCAGATGTGCGGGTCGTGCTTCGCAGGGTGGCTGCCGTCGATTTCGCGCTGGTGCGCGGGAGCGATGAGGTGCTCGCCGAAGTGGTTGTCTCGGCGCGCGCGCCAGCGGAGGATCCCCGGGCGACGCCGAACACCGTGCTGCTGGAGCGTGAAGAGATACGGCGTAATCCGGGCAGCGCAGGCGACGTGTTCCGAGCGCTGGACATTCTGCCGGGCGTCGTCTCGACGGGTGAGTTCTCGAGCTTCACGGTGCGCGGCAACGGGCCGCGGGACAACCTGATCCTGATCGACGGCATTCCTTTCGACAAGGTTGCGCATTTCGATGAGTCGCTCGGTGAGCAGGAAGGCGTCGATGGCGGCGGACGATATTCGATCTTCGCGCCGAACATCATCGGCAGCGCCAGGTTCTCTCCGGGCGGCTGGCGGGCGGCCGAGGGCGGCAGGAATGGGTCGTTGCTGGAGCTGCAGATCGCGGACGGCAATCCCGTGAGCTCCACGGCGGGCGCACGCGTCGACATCATCGGAGTGGAGGCGGACTACGACGGGCCGAGCTACGTGGCCGATAACACCAGCTTGCTGCTGTCGGCGCGCCACTTCGATTTCAGCAACTTGTTCGAAGCGATCGATGAGAAGGACATCGGCAGGCAGCGCCTGACTGATTTCATCGCGAAGTCCGTCACCGATCTGAATGACGATCATCGTCTCGAGCTGCTGGCGATTCTCTCAGGCGAGGATTCCAGGCGAACGGTCGAGAATGCGCTCGCGTCCGAAAACTTCGAGGACGTGGGGCTCGAGGACTCGAAGCAGGACAGTACATTGATCGGCGTGACATGGCGGTGGTCTCCCGGTGAGGTCGCACAGTTGCGCAATACGTTCTATTACCGCAACAGCGACACGACGGGCACGGAGGGCGAGGCATATCCGGATCTCGCGGGCCCCGACCCGACACCTGCGAC
>CAZBKC010000472.1:0-2926 GCA_964492345.1 uncultured Steroidobacter sp.
ATGTCCGGCAGCCGGTGCAGGGTCTGCGGACATGATCAGCGAGTTGCGCTCCACCGGTCGTCCGGTCATCGACATCAGCTTTCCCGAGATCGAGAAGTTCGATCACCTGCCGCAGCCGCGTGCCGAAGGCCCGACGGCTTTCGTCTCGATCATGGAGGGTTGCAGCAAGTACTGTTCGTTCTGCGTCGTGCCGTATACGCGCGGCGAGGAAGTCAGCCGTCCGTTCGAGCCGGTGATGGCGGAAATCCGGGCGCTCGCCGATCAGGGCGTGCGCGAAATCAATCTGCTGGGTCAGAACGTCAATGCCTATCGCGGCCCGATGGATGACGGCACGCCGTGCGATCTGGCCACGCTGATCCATTGCATCGCCGACATCGACGGCATCGACCGCATCCGCTTCACCACCTCGCATCCGGTCGAGTTCACGGATGCGCTGATCGAAGCCTATCGCGACGTGCCGAAGCTCGCGAACTACCTGCATCTGCCGGTGCAGGCCGGTTCCGATCGTATCCTGATGGCGATGAAGCGCGGCTACACGGCACTCGAGTACAAGCAGAAGATCCGCAAGCTGCGAGCGGTGCGACCGGATATCAGCATTTCGTCCGACTTCATCGTCGGCTTCCCGGGCGAGACCGAGCGGGATTTCGAAGCGACCATGAACCTGATCGCGGACGTCGGTTTCGACCAGTCCTTCAGTTTCATTTACAGCCGCCGTCCCGGTACGCCCGCGGCGTCGCTGCCGGACGATGTGACGGCGGAGGAGAAGCAGCAACGTCTCGCGATCCTGCAGGCGCGCATCGACGCGAAGGCGATGGAAATCAGCCTCTCGATGGTCGGCACGGTGCAGCGCGTGCTCGTCGAGCGCCCGTCCAGGAAGGATCCGCGACAGCTCGCCGGCCGCACCGAGAACATGCGCTGGGTGAACTTCGATGCGCCCCATGCGTTGATCGGCCAGTTCGCCGACGTACTGATCACCGAGGCCCTGAGCAATTCGCTGCGGGGAAGATGGCTGGAGGCTGGAGGCCGGGGGCTGGGAGAAGATCGCTGTTCTTCACGCTCCGCCATCGCCTGATCGTGGCGCTTTGGCCTGCAGTTCCGACCTCCAGCCTCCGGCCTCCAGCCCATCACCTGCTTTCATGAGTACTCCCGTCGAAACCCGCGATCTTGCCTTCGAACCAGTCGACAACAATCGATTGGCGAATTTCGTGGGGCCGATGGACGAGAACCTGCGTCACGTCGAGCAGCGGCTGGGTGTACAGGTGCGGCGACGAGGTGGGCAGGTCGAGGTGACCGGCCCGGCGGAAGCCGCTGCCACGGCGCAGGTGGTGCTGCGCAAGCTGTTCGATCTATCTGCGCGCGAATCGCTGACGCCGGATCGTGTTCACCTCGCGTTGCAGGAAGCGGGAATGGAAGCGAGCACGGCCGCGCCTGCCGCTCAGCAGCGGGCGGATGACCTGTCGATTCACACGCAGCGCGGCGGCATTCGCGGCCGTGGTCCGAACCAGCGCCAGTATCTGCACAACATTCACACCTGCGATCTGACTTTCGGTATCGGTCCGGCCGGTACCGGCAAGACGTTTCTCGCGGTTGCCTGCGCGGTCGAAGCGCTGCAATCCGAACGCGTGCGACGCATCGTGCTGGTGCGCCCCGCGGTCGAGGCGGGCGAGCGGCTGGGATTCCTGCCCGGCGATCTGGCGCAAAAAGTGGATCCATATCTGCGGCCGATGTACGACGCGCTGTATGAAATGATGGGCTTCGACCGCGTGGCGCGCGCGGTCGAACGTCAGGTGATCGAGATCGCGCCGCTCGCATTCATGCGCGGCCGGTCACTGAACGATTCCTTCATCATTCTCGATGAGGCGCAGAACACCAGCGTCGAGCAGATGAAAATGTTCCTGACGCGCCTGGGCTTCGGTTCCAAAGCGGTAGTCACCGGCGATATCACGCAGACCGATCTGCCGAAGCAGCAGCAATCCGGGCTGCGCAATGCCATGAAGGTATTGCCTGGCGTCGCGGGTGTCGCATTCACGCACTTCACTTCGCGCGATGTCGTGCGTCACCCTCTGGTGCAGCGAATCGTCGAAGCGTACGAGCGCACACAGGCCCCGCCCGCAGGGACGAGCGGAGCAGATGCAGAAGGGCCCGAACAGTAATGCCGCGATCCGTTCGCGAGCACTCGAAGGATCGCCGGCGACGCGCACTCGGCGATGACATCGAACTCGAAATACCGGTCCAGTTTGCTGTTTCCAGGAAAGGCGTTCCGCATCCCGGTGTCATGCGACGCTGGGCGGTCGCCGCATTCATCGGCGGATTGTCTGGGGCGAGGTTGACGCCTCGCGCTGCCCGTATGTCGATCGCCATCCGCATCGTCGGCGCCGCCGAAAGTCGCCGGCTCAATGCCGCCTGGCGCGGCAAGGACAAACCCACCAATGTGTTGTCCTTCCCCTCCGGTCTGGCCAGCAGCCAGCAGCCAGCAGCCAGCAGCCCGTTCCCCCTCGGCGATCTCGTCATCTGCGCGCCCGTCGTGTCCCGCGAGGCTCGCGAACAGGGCAAGGCACCCCCGTCCCACTGGGCGCACATGGTCGTCCATGGCGTACTGCATCTGTTAGGTTACGATCACGAGATCGACCGCGACGCCGGGTTGATGGAAAAGCGCGAAATGAATCTGTTGGCGACATTCGGGTATCCCAATCCCTATGCATGAGGAACAAGGTCCGACCGGTCGCTGGCTGCGGCGTATCACCGACAGCTTCAGCAGCGAACCGCGCGATGTCGAGGATCTCACCGGCCTGCTGGCCAACGCGAAGTCTCGCGGCGTCATCAGCGCCGATGCCTTCGAGATGCTCGAGGGTGTACTCGAAGTGATCGAAATGCAGGTGCGCGACATCATGGTGCCGCGCTCGCAGATGGTGATCGTGAACCGCGA
>CAZBKC010000473.1:0-2911 GCA_964492345.1 uncultured Steroidobacter sp.
GGAACTGGAGCGCGAGTACGGTATCAGCGACATCGTCAAGCTCGCCTCCAACGAGAACCCGCTCGGGCCCGGCCCGAAGTCGCGTGCAGCGATCGAAGCTGCCTCGAAAGAGATTGGGCTCTATCCGGACGGTGGCGGTTTCATTCTCAAGCACGCGCTGGCGCGCAAGTACGGTTACCCGACTGAAGGCATCACGCTCGGGAACGGCTCCAACGATGTGCTGGTGATGATTGCAGAAGCCTTCCTCGATCGGGATGCCGAGGCGGTCTACTCGCAATACGCCTTTGCCGTCTATCCCATCGCTGTTCAGGCGACGGGCGCGACTGCTCGCGTGGCCCCCGCTCTTCCCGAGCAGCATCCGATGGCGCTCGGTCACGATCTCGATGCGATGGCGCGCCTCGTCAACGAGCGCACGCGTGTAGTCTTCATCGCGAATCCGAACAATCCCACCGGAACCTGGGTCGAGAGTGCACCGCTCAAGCGCTTCATCGCCGGGTTGCCATCGACGACGCTCGTTGTCATGGATGAGGCGTACATCGAATACGTGGAGGATGCGACGTTTCCCGACGCGAGTCGCTGGCTGGGCGAGTTTCCCAATCTCGTCGTCACGCGGACGTTTTCGAAAGCGTACGGACTGGCTGGCCTGCGGGTTGGCTACGCGCTGTCCAGTCCTGCTGTCGCCGGCATGCTCAATCGGGTTCGCCAGGCGTTCAATGTCAATTCGATTGCCCTGGCTGCGGCCACGGCAGCCCTGGAAGACGGTGCGCACCTGCAAGAGTCCGTCGCATCCAATCGCGAAGGGCTCCGGCAAGTGGAGGCGGGGATCGATCAGATCGGCCTGCGTCGCTATCCGTCGCGGGGCAACTTCGTCCTGGTCGATTGCGCGCGACCGGTCGGTCCTGTGTATGAAGCCATGCTGCGCCAGGGGGTGATCGTGCGCCCGGTCGGCAACTATCACTTGCCCACGCACCTGCGCATTACGATCGGAACGGCCGAACAGAATCAGCGTATGCTCGGTGCGTTGCGACTAGCTCTTTAGTCTTCCGCCAGTATTTCTTCAGATGTCCCACTACATTGCTCAGCCCGTGCAGGGCGCTGCCGGCGCGGTCCGCGTTCCTGGTGACAAGTCGATTTCCCATCGTGCATTGATGCTGGGCGGAATCGCCGAAGGCACGACGGAGGTTCGCGGTTTTCTGGAGAGCGAAGACTGTCTCGCCACGATGAAGGCGATGCGCGCACTCGGAGTTGTGATCGAGCGACCCGGTGCGCAGGAAGCGCGAGTACATGGAGCAGGGCTGCGTGGTCTCAAGGCCGCCGGTCACGCGCTCGACATGGGCAATTCCGGTACGGCCATGCGCCTGATGACAGGTCTGTTGAGCGGCCAGGCGTTCGACAGCGAGCTGATTGGCGACTCCTCGCTCATGCAGCGCCCGATGGAACGGGCCGCGACTCCCCTGCGTCAGATGGGTGCGCGAATTGCGACACTGAATGGCAAACCGCCGGTGCAGATCACGGGTGGGTCGGCGCTGTCGGGCATTCACTACGATCTGCCCGTCGCGAGTGCACAGGTGAAATCCGCAGTGCTGCTCGCCGGCCTGTACGCGAATGGAGCGACCACCGTCGTCGAACCTGCGGTGACGCGAGACCACACCGAACGCATGCTGATGGGCTTCGGCTGTTCCGTGGAGGCCACCGACGGGCGCATCCGGCTGGAGCCGCCGCAGAGACTCAAAGCCTGCTCGCTCGACGTACCCGGCGACTTTTCGTCGAGCGCATTCTTCCTGGTCGCCGGATCGATCGGCAGAGGACCCGGGCTCACGATCAAGGGGGTGGGCATCAATCCGACGCGAACCGGCATGCTGGACATCCTCGCGCTGATGGGCGCGGATCTGCGGCTGGTCAATCACCGTTCGGCAGGCGCCGAACCCGTGGCCGACATCGAAGTCCTTCCGACGATGCTCAAGGGCATCCACGTTCCCGAACACCTGGTGCCGCTGGCGATCGATGAATTCCCGGCACTGTTCGTCGCCGCGGCCTGCGCGCAGGGCGAGACAATCGTCACGGGGGCCGAGGAGTTGCGGGTGAAGGAAAGCGACCGCATTGCCGTCATGGCCGAGGGACTGTGGGCGATGGGCGTCCAGTGCGAGGTACTGCCGGATGGCATGCGCATCCAGGGTCGTCCGACGGGCCATGCGTTCAGCGGCGGCAAGGTGGACAGCCACGGCGATCACCGGATCGCCATGTCCTTCAGCGTCGCGAGTCTGCGTGCGGCTGCTCCGATCGAGATTGCCGATGTGGCCAATGTCGCCACTTCGTTTCCCGGCTTCCTGGAGACGGCCCGGTCCGCTGGCCTGGACCTGGTCGAATATCCCTGAGGGGGTGCCATCGTGGTGCCGGTCCTGACCATCGACGGACCCAGCGGGTCCGGCAAGGGCACCGTGGCCCGCCAGGTGGCCGAGCGCCTCGGCTGGCAGCTTCTGGATAGCGGCGCGCTGTATCGCCTGGTCGCCTATGCGGCCCGCCAGCGCGCCATCCCCTGGGACGACGAGCCCGCGAATGCGGCCATTGCGGAGCACCTGGACGTGCGTTTCGGTGCGGATGCCAGCGGGAGCGAGCAGATCTGGCTCGAAGGACACGAGGTGAGCAGCCGCATCAGGACCGAGGAGGCGGGGGCCGGGGCGTCCCAGGTGGCGGCCATGCCGTCCGTGCGGGCCGCTCTGATCGCCCGGCAGCGTGCCTTCGCCCGGCCGCCGGGACTCGTGGCCGACGGCCGGGATATGGGGACGGTCATTTTCCCCGACGCCGGTCTCAAGATTTACCTCACCGCAAGCGCCGAGGAACGGGCCCGGCGTCGCTATAAGCAGTTGAAAGACAAGGGTCTCGGTGCTAACCTCGCCGCCCTTTCGCAGGA
>CAZBKC010000474.1:0-2910 GCA_964492345.1 uncultured Steroidobacter sp.
TCATGAGCAAGCAACCTGTCCGCGGCGTCGAAGTCGACTCCCTGCCGGAAGAAGTCATCGCCGAATACCTGCAGCACCATTCCGACTTCTTCGAACGCCACGCAGCCTTGCTGACCCGCCTCAAGCTTCCTCACCGCCGTGGCGCATCCACGATCTCGCTCGTCGAAAGGCAGGTGGCGGTACTGCGCGAGAAAAACGAGAAAGCCGAGGCGCAACTGCAGGACCTGGTCGGCGTCGCCCGCGACAACGATGCCCTCGCCGACAAGATCCACAAGCTGTCGCGCCGCCTCATCCGCGCCCGCTCCGCCTCGGCACTCGTCGACGCATTGGAAGCCTCGCTGCGCGAGGACTTCGGCGCATCGGAATGGCTGATGGTGCTCGCACCGTCCGCGGATTCCGGTTTCCACCAGATCACCAGCCGTCATCTGCGCCTGGTGGAGCCGACCGCTGCCGAACTGAAAATGTTCGAGACCCTGTTCAGCGGCGGCAAGCCGCGCTGCGGCCAGATCCGCGACAGCCAGCGCGATTTCCTGTTCGGCGCAGGCACGATCGAAATCGGCTCCGCTGCGCTCGTGCCGCTCGGGCCGCAGGCATCGTCAGGACTGCTGGCGATCGGCAGCCCCGACACGGAACGCTTCTCCCCTGCCATGAGCACCGAGTTCCTCGCGCGCATCGGCGAACTGGTGAGTGAGGCGGTGGGGGCGGTGTGAGCGGCCGGACGGCCGCGGCCGACTGGCTCACTGGTCCGCTGGCCGACTGGCCAGAAAAAAGCCACATGTATTCGCTGCGCTGCCTCTCTCGTTCTTTTCTGGCCAGCAGACCAGTCGGCCAGCAGACCAGTCGGCCAAGCGCAGCGCAATGAACCCCGCCGCTCTCGCCTGGCTCCCGCGATTCCTGACTCACCTGTCGTCCGAGCGCCGCCTGTCGTCGCACACGGACGCGAACTACCGGCGCGATCTCGAACTGTTCGCGAAATACTGCGAGAAACAGCAGATCGAGGACTGGTCGCGGATCGACAGCCAGCACATCCGCACGTTTGCGGCCGCCGAGTTCCGACGCGGGCAGTCACCGCGCACCATTCAGCGCCGGCTCTCCGCGCTACGCAGCTTCTTCAATTTTCTGCTGCGCGAGTCGGTCCTGAAATCCAATCCAGCGGTCGGCGTGCAGGCGCCGAAGGCGGGCAAGCGTCTGCCGCAAACGGTGGATGCGGATCAGATGGCCCGGCTGCTGACGTTTCGCACCGACGACGAACTCGGCGTGCGCGACAAGGCCATCATGGAATTGTTCTATTCCTCCGGCCTGCGCCTGTCGGAACTGGTCGATCTTGATCTTCGCGATATCGACCTGCGCGACCGGACCGTGCGCGTGCTCGGCAAGGGCAACAAGACGCGCGTCGTCCCCGTCGGCCGCTTCGCGATCGACGCGCTGAGGCTGTGGCTTCAGGAGCGCGGCGGCGTCGCGACACCGGGCGAGACGGCCCTGTTCGTATCGAAACGCGGCGGCCGGCTGCTGCAGCGTGCCATCCAGGTCCGGATCGGACGCTGGGCACGCGCGCAGGGCCTCGGCATTCACCTGTATCCGCACATGTTCCGGCATTCCTTCGCCAGCCATCTGCTCGAATCCAGCCAGGACCTGCGCACCGTGCAGGAACTGCTGGGCCACGCCAATATTTCGACCACGCAGGTGTACACCCACCTTGATTTCCAGCATCTCGCCAGGATCTACGACCAGGCCCATCCGCGCGCCCGGCGCAAACCCTGAAGGCATTTCACACAGAGATCACAGAGAAACACAGAGGTCGGAGAAAGAGGAAGAAGAATTTCCACGGGGAACACGGTTCGGAACAAGGAAAATTCTTTTCCTGTCCCCGTGTCCCCCGCGGAGAATCTTCTTTTTCTTACCTCTGTGTTCTCTGTGGTCTCTGTGTGAAACTCTTGCCATGAATCAATTCGAAGGCACAACGATCCTTTCCGTGCGGCGCAATGGCACCGTGGTCATCGGCGGCGATGGCCAGGTGTCGCTCGGCAACACGGTAATGAAAGGCAATGCGCGCAAGGTGCGCCGGCTCCATGAAGGCAAGGTGCTGGCTGGATTTGCCGGCGGTACCGCGGACGCATTCACGCTGTTCGAACGCTTCGAAGCGAAGCTGCAGCAGTACGGGAATCTCACGCGCGCCGCGATCGAACTCGCAAAGGACTGGCGATCGGATCGCAGCCTGCGTCGTCTCGAAGCGCTGCTCTGCGTGGCAGACACGAAGAGTTCGTTCATCATCTCGGGCAATGGCGACGTCATCGAACCCGAAGACGACATCATGGCCATCGGCTCCGGCGGTTCGTATGCGCTGTCCGCCGCACGGGCCCTGATGCAGAACACCGACCTCGACGCAGCTGCCGTAGTCGAAAAGTCGTTGAACATTGCGGCGGATATCTGCATCTATACCAATCGGAATCTCACGATCGAAGAGCTGAGATCGTGAGATTCCTGGGCTACTGGCCGCTGGCTACTGGCGGCTGGCCAGAGAGAACTGTCACCCACGTCATTTTTCCGGCCAGTGGCCAGTAGCCAGCAGCCGATTGCCCATTCTTATGTCCTCAATGACCCCCCGCGAAATCGTTCAGGAACTCGACAAGCACATCGTCGGCCAGGCCGATGCCAAACGTTCGGTCGCCATTGCATTGCGCAACCGCTGGCGCCGCATGCAGGTGCGCGAGGAGCTGCGCGCCGAGATCACGCCGAAGAACATCCTGATGATCGGGCCGACCGGTGTCGGCAAAACGGAGATCGCGCGCCGCCTGGCGAAGCTCGCACGCGCGCCCTTCATCAAGGTCGAAGCGACGAAGTTCACCGAAGTCGGTTACGTCGGGCGCGAGGTCGATTCCATCATCAAGGATCTGATGGATGTCGCCGTGA
>CAZBKC010000475.1:0-2900 GCA_964492345.1 uncultured Steroidobacter sp.
CATAGAGCTTGCCGAGCGCCTCGCCGAGCAGATCGTCGGTCGCTTCGACACAGCGTGTCGCACGCGGCTTTCTTTCCCTTGCACCGTCCAGGTAGGCATCGCGAAACGCGAATCTCTCCTGCGAAAACTCATCGGAGAGCGACGGCGCAGCCGAGGCGAGCAGTTGCCATCGCAGGTACGTCTTCCAGTCCGCGATGGGGGTTTCCGCAAGCTGCCGGTTCACCTCCTGCATGAACTTCGGCTCCGCCACATTCACATCGCCTTCGGCGACACCCATGGATGCGTAGAACGTTTTCCAGTCGAACTGCGGCGTCAGGTCCTGCAGCTGGGCGAACGTCATCCTGTGATCCGTCGCCTGCGGATCGCGACGCGCAACGACGTCGAGCGATGCGTTGGCCAGCGCCGTTTCCATGCGCAGCACGGTTCTGGCCGCCTGTGTCGATGCCTCGGCGTCGGCTCCCGACAATGCGAAGAGCTTGCCGACGTGATCCAGATACTTCGCGCGAGCCTCGCTGAAACGCGCCTCACCCTTCAGGTAGTAGTCGCGATCCGGCATTCCGAGACCCGACGCATAGATCTGACTGATGACATTCGTGGGCTCGTGATTGTCGGAATCGCCCAGGAGCGCAAACGGTGCATAGACGGCAATCCCCTGCAGATCGGCGATGGTTCGTTGCACGTCCCGGGCCGTGCGTATGGCATCGATGCGCACCAGCCAGGGCTGCAGGGGTCTCACGCCGAGTGCGTTGATCCTCGCCTCATCCATGCAGCCCGCATAGAAGTCGCCGGTCAGCTGTTCGACGCTGCCGCGCGGTGCCTTCATCACTGCAGTCGCTTCGAGAATCGTCTGCAGACGGCCCTTGGATGCTTCGCCCGCGGCCCAGCGGCGACTCCAGCGCGGCATCGACGCAGGGATGGGATTTTCGGCCCGCCACTTGCCGTTCGCGAATTCGAAGAAGTCGCCGCAGGGATCGGCCTTGCGATCGATGTCTCCCAGTTCGACGCCGTGCGGGGTGTCCTGAGCGCCTGCGAGCGCAGACATCGAGAACAACACGACAGCCGCAACGGTCTTTGCAGGATGCATGAGTCGGCCTCCGGAACCGGCGCACACTATAGGCCGGGGTGCCGGACGTGGCGACCGGCGCACGCGCCCAGCGATGCTCGGCCTGCGACGGCCACACTCACTCCGAAATATCGCGGACTGAATGCATGGATCCGCGCTTGACCAGAATGAAATGCCCGAGGTGATTGACCACGAACTGCTTTTCCAGCCCACGTACCTGTTCCCAGCGCTCGAGCACGATGCCGGCGTTGCAGATCAGCATGTCGATATCGAGCGATGGTAACCGACGGATGTGATGGATGCCGCACGCACGAGGCTCAGGTAGTCTCGCGGCCATGACACAGTGCTGGTGGCTCTACCTGCTTGCCTGCGAAGACGGTCGCACCTATGCCGGCGTCGCCATCGACGTCGATGCCCGCTTCAAGGCCCACAGCGAAGGCAAGGGCGCGAAATTCACCCGGTCGAATCGTCCGGTTCGCGTACTCGGCGCCAGAGCGTTCGCCAGCAAGTCCGAGGCGCTCAAGGCCGAAGCAGCATTGAAGAAGCTGTCCCGCGAAGAGAGGCTCGCCTGGGCGCGGACCGCTGCGTCGCAGGCCAGCCACGGCTGAGGAATCTGCGATTACCGCTTGTTCGATGCACGCATCGGCAGCGAGGTCACTACGGACGATCACTGCAGACATATCGCATCCCTGTTCTGCTCGTCCCAACGCCAATCCGGCTGTCCCGCCGCGATACGCACACCGCCG
The DNA here is from genome assembly GCA_964492345.1 of uncultured Steroidobacter sp. Lineage (GTDB taxonomy): Bacteria > Pseudomonadota > Gammaproteobacteria > Steroidobacterales > Steroidobacteraceae > Steroidobacter. Next base: position 1,810 of record CAZBKC010000475.1, read on the forward strand.
ACCCAGCGGGCTGGCGGTTGCAGCGACATGAAATCCATTTCCGCGATCAGCACGGCGCGTCCGAGGTCGGTGATGCTTGAGACGGAAGTGAGGATAGGACCCAGGCGAGTCGGTCATGACAGCTTCCCCTTATCGAACACCTGCGTCCGCACAGGCAGATAAGGGAACACCGACCTTCGCGATCGACCACGGCAATGACGGTATTGCTGGTGCCGAAATCGACACCGACGGCCAGCGGCTGCATGGGATTCACGGGGAAAAACGGGCCGCGGAAAGTACAGGCGCTGCCTGCCCAGGTCAATCCTGAGAGGTTTCACACGGAGCTCACGGAGGGCACGGAGATCAGAAGAGAGAAGAAATTCTCCACGGGGGACACGGGGAGCACGGGGTTCGGAACAGAAAGACTTCTTCCCCCCGTGATCCCCGTGTCCCCCGTGGAGATATTCCGATTCTTCTCTTTGCCCTCCGTGATCTCCGTGTGAAATCCGTTTCCTCTCTTCAGCGCGAATTCACCGGTAAATCCACCGGCGAATGAATCTCTGCCCGTACCGGCAGCAGCTGACCGGCAAGCCGCCGCAACTGGCCGGCCAGGTGCAGATACGCAAGAACGCACCCGCTACTGTTCTCCCACGCTTCAGCACCCCGCAATACCGCGGAGTGCAGCGAGAAAAGGGAGATTCAAGTCATGTTCGCCTTCACCGAATTCAGCCGCCGCACCCGACAGACGCTGTGCATGCTGATGTCGGCTGTCATCGTCGCCGGCAGTCTGTTTGCGGCCTCCTACGCCGCGAAGATGGCCGAGCACAACAGCTACTCGGTGACGGTCACGCAGCTTCAGTAGGCATCCCCTTCGCCGGTGCACGTCCACGCTGTGCACCGGCGCTTTTTCTTCGGGATCCTGCAGTCCGATTGATTCGTTGACCGAATGACACTTATCGCCGCCGCCCGCATGATCCGGGCGCTCCCAGCGGTTACTGTGTCGTCAACCGATCGACCCGGCAGGGTCGTCAACAAATCGACCCGCAGGAGATTCCCGATGCCCTACAAAGTCGCCGTCCTCGTTGGCAGTCTGCGCAAGGACTCTTTCAACC
>CAZBKC010000476.1:0-2897 GCA_964492345.1 uncultured Steroidobacter sp.
TGCTGCAACTCATCCATGCCACCTGAGCATCCGCTCAGGCACACGAAGACAAGCGCGGCGACAGGTAGCTTGCTCTGGGTCATGGGGATATGTGACGCCTTGATGCCTTGACCGTTAACCATTGGGACGCGGGCGCTGGTTCGTGCGCGGCTGCGCCGCAGCCTGTTCTTCATCGTCCAGGTAGCGGTAGGTTTTCGCCACCACGTCCAGCTGCAGCTGATCGACGCTGCCGCGTCCATCCTTCGAGACCGGCGAGATTTCGACGTCGTGCAGCGTCACGATGCGCGGCAGGGCCGCGATGCCGCTCACGAACGCACCAATGGAATGGAAGCTGCCGGTCAGGCGCATCTTGATGGGCAGTTCGGCATAGAAGTCCTTGTTGACCTGCGCATTCGGCTGGAACAGCTTCTGATCGAGGCCAGCACCGGCACCCTGCTGGGAAATGTCGGTGAGCAGGTTCGGCACTTCCGTCTTGTTCGGCAGCTTGCGCAACATGGCACCGAAGGAACGCTCGATTTCCTGCAACTGCGCCTTGTATGCGTCGAGGTTGGCCGCCTTGCGCGCCTTGGCGGTAAAGGTTTCCAGCAACGACACTTCTTCAGCCCGCACGGCGTCGAGATCCGGCTTGTTGGGCTTCCAGGCAAGGAAATACACCATCACGCATGCGCCGATCACGAAGATCAGACCGATGGCACCCAGCCGGAATACCGGCGGCCAGCGACCCACATCGTTTGGATCGAGATTCCGAATGTCTTCCAGGAAATTGCTCATCAGTGGGCTCCCTGTGCGGCACCGCCCGAGGCGCCATCTGCTGCCGCCTTCAGATTGGGATTCTCCTGCGTGGCATTCAGCGTGAAATCCGAACCCGCGGCGCTGCCCCCTTTGGTTTCAAGGATGTCGAGCGACGGATCGGTCAACCATTCGGATGCATCGATGTTTCGCATGTAGTTGGAAACACGCGAGCTCGACTGGGCGATACCTTTGAGCTGTATCCTGCGGTTGGCCTGCTTGATCGAGGTGAGGTACACACCGTCCGGCAGCGTACGTACCAGCTGATCGAACAAGTGCACGACCTCGGCACGGCTGCGCTCGAGTTGCTCGATCACCTGCATGCGCGCAACGAGGCGCTGCTTCTCCTGATCCAGCGCCAGGATCTCTGCGATCTGCTTGTCGAGCTTCGCCGTTTCGTCCTTCAGGTACTGGTTGCGCGAGTTCTGCGCGCTGATGGCGGAACTCATCTGCAGGTTGACTGCGAACGCGATCGCGCCGGCCAGCACCAATGCGCCGACCGCACCGACACCGAATTCCTGGCGCTTCTGTTTGCGCTCGGCTTCGCGCCACGGGATCAGATTGATTCTTGGCATATCAGTCGAAACTCCGTAACGCCAGGCCGCATGCCGTCAGCAGCGCGGTTGCATCCTTCTTCACCGACTGGGCCTTGGCCTTCTGACTGACCTTCATCTGGCCCAGCGGGTCGCCGCGCAGCGCTTCAATACCCACGCGGCTCTGAATCATTTCGGCAGCGCCTGGAATATTGGCGCAGCCGCCGCAGATCAGGATCTGTTCCGGCTGTTCGCGACCGGCGCCCGACGCCAGGAAGAACTGCAGCGAACGGCTGACCTGCTGACACATGTCATCGATGAACGGACCGAGCACTTCGGTTTCGTAGTTGCCGGGCAGTCCGCCTTCTTTCTTGGCGCGACCGGCTTCCTCCATGCTCAGGCCGTAGGTGCGCATGACTTCTTCCGTGAGCTGCTGGCCACCGAAGGCGAAGTCGCGCGTGTAGATCACTTTGAGATCGCGCAGCACGCTGAAGGTGGTGCTGCTGGCACCGAAGTCGACGACCGCAAGCACCCGGCCCAGACCGCCGTCGGGCATCTGGTGCGTCAGCAGTCGGCAGGCATTCTCGAGCGCGAAGGCTTCGACATCCACGATGCGTGCGGTGAGGCCGGCTGCCGCACAGGCAGCCACGCGCTGTTCGACGTTTTCGCTGCGAGTCGCAACGAGCAGGACATCGAGCATGTCAGGATCTTTTTCGGAGGGACCGATGACTTCGTAATCGAAGCTCACTTCCTCCATCGGAAACGGGATGTACTGGTCGGCCTGCATTTCCACCTGGCCTTCCAGCTCGTTCTCGCTCAACGTGCGAGGCATCTGGATGACCTTGGTGATGGCCGCATCGCCGCTGATCGCAACCGCTGCATCCTTGGCACGAGCGCCCGAACGCTTCACGGCACGCTTGATGGCGTCGCCCACGGCGTTGGCGTCAACGATGGCTTTCTCATTGATGGAGTTCGGCGGAGTCGGCTCGGCGGCATAGGATTCCACCCTGTACTGCCCGCCGCTCATGCTGATCTCGATCAGCTTGACCGACGAGGTGGTGATATCCAGTCCCAGCACCGGTCGGGATTTGGCTGAAAAAAGCACGCTATTTCCCTTTGTTCATCAGATACTTAGGGGATAATCTGAGATCAGCACTAAATTTGAGTCGCAAATATATACAGGCGCTGGTTAAGTTGAATGTGAGGAGTCTCACGAAATACCATCGAGGCGCTATCGGAACCCGGTATGCATCGTTGCTCCAACTCAGCCCTTGTTAAGTCAATTATTTGGCTGTGAGGAGAACGCAATCGCCGGATCAATGACTTGGAGTGCGCTAGAGGTACGGCCAGTCAGTGATCTCATGCGTACGGCAGGTCACGACAGGACAGCGTTTCGTCGATGCCCCTATCATTTCCACCGGCGACCCCGCTGTCCTGGGTACATCCTCCTCCGCCAAGAGGATTCACCCGTAGACCGGAAGCTTTGCGTCCTCACCTTTCGATGAGTTTGCCCACGTAATCCGCGGCTACTATTGCATACCGGTATTTTTCAAAGCAAGGACTTAGGTTCATTTG
>CAZBKC010000477.1:0-1483 GCA_964492345.1 uncultured Steroidobacter sp.
TCGACGATCGCGCCGTCAGCGATGCGATCACGCTGCGGCATCTGCTGCATCGCCGGCCCGAGGTCTCGCACCGGGAATCCGTCACGGCGCGCACCATCGTCGGGTTTCTCACTGACTTCCAGCCGGACGCGATCGTCACCGGCCTCGGCGGCACCGGCGTCGCGGCCATCTTCAACGGCAGCGAACCGGGCCCGACGCTGTTGTTCCGCAGCGAACTGGACGCGCTGCCCATCCAGGAGATCAATGATTTTCCGCACCGCTCCGAGCACGCGCATGTGTCGCACAAGTGCGGGCATGACGGGCACATGGCGATGGTGGCGGGACTGGCGCCGTCGCTGCGGCAGCGACCGCCGAACGGTCGGGTGGTGCTGCTGTTCCAGCCCGCCGAAGAAACCGGCGACGGTGCGGCGGCCATTCGCCGCGATCCGCAGTTCCAGCAGATTGCGCCCGATCACTGCTTCGCCATACACAACCTGCCGGGGTATCCGCTGCACCAGGTCGTCAGTCGCGAAGGGACGTTCGCGATGGCTTCCGTCGGCATGCAGGCGAAACTGGTGGGCAGGACGTCGCATGCCTCGCAGCCCGAGCTGGGCCAGAGCCCCGTCGACGCGATGATCGCGTTGCTGCAGGGACTGCCGGCGCTCACGCATCGTACCGATCCGCAGACGTTCCGGCTCGCCACGCTTACCCACATGGTGCTCGGCGAGCGTTCCTTCGGCATTGCCGCCGGCGAGGCGGAAGTGCTGGCGACACTGCGAGCGGCCACGGACGCCGGCCTCAGCCAGCTGCGCCAGCAGGCGAGCGATCTCGTCAACAGCGCGGCGCAACGCGACGGCCTGGCCGCCACACTCGAATGGCACGATGAATTCGCGGCGACGGTGAACGATCCGTACGCCGTGCTGCAGATCAAGCGCGCCGCCGCCGCGCTCGGCCTGAGTTATCTGGCCATGGACACGCCGCAGCGCTGGTCGGAAGACTTCGGCCTGTTCACGCAGATATCGAAAGGCGCGATGTTCGGTCTCGGCGCGGGAACGGATGCGCCCGCACTGCACAGCCCCGACTACGATTTCCCCGATGCGCTCCTCGCCACCGGCATCGGCATGTATCGCCAGTTGATCGAGCTGGTGCTCGGTGAGGCGTAGAGAGGAGAGCCGCAAAAGACCGCATAAAAGAAAGGGATTTCTTCGGAGGATTTTTTAACTCTTTTATGCGGTCTTTGCGGCTCTCCCCTCTATACGTCTTGACGCACGTTACCTCGCGCACTGCAGGTATGCGTTGACAGGCGCGGCGATGTCGTCCTAACTGCGCATCGTTTCTTTCCCTGCAGAGGAGGTAATCGAGATGACCCTGACGCGCATCACGTCACTGGCGCTTCTGGCCGCATTGGCCGCCTGTTCGAAGACGGAGCAGCAGACCGCCGTCACGACTCCCGCGGCTGAAACGCCCGCCAGCGAAAATGCCATCATCGTCTCCGTGAACTCGG
>CAZBKC010000477.1:1493-2895 GCA_964492345.1 uncultured Steroidobacter sp.
GGAGTTCTGGGGACTGCAGCCGGGCATGACCATTCTCGAAGTGCAGCCGGGCGGTGGCTGGTGGACGGAGATCCTCGCACCCTTTGCGCACGCGACGGGCGGGAAGTACTACGCCACGGGCGCCGATCTCGACAACCCGGAGCTGTCGGAAGGCGCACGCAAGGGTCGCGCGGATTTCGAAGCGCGCTTTGCGGCGAAGCCGGATGTCTACGGCACGGTCACGCTGGTGAACTTCGGACAGAAGTCGGCTCCCCTGCCCGCCGACACGTTCGATTTCATTCTGACCGCACGTTCCGTGCACGGCTGGATGGGCAACGGCCTCGAAGAAAAAATACTCAAGGATCTGCACGGCGCATTGAAGCCGGGCGGCATCCTCGCGCTGGAACAGCATCGCGCCAGGCCGGGCGAACAGGATCCGAAGGCCGCGAGCGGTTACGTGACGGAGGAACACGTCATCAAGCTGGCACAGCGGGCCGGCTTCGAACTGGTCGCGAAATCGGAAATCAACGCGAATCCCGCCGACACCGCCGATCATCCCTTCGGCGTGTGGACCCTGCCGCCTGCGTCACGCACACGGCCCTACAGCGAGGGAGCCGATGCGCATGACCCGAATTTCGATCGCACCAAGTACGACGCGATCGGCGAGTCGGATCGCATGACGCTCAAGTTCCGCAAGCCGCCGGCTGCGTAAAAGAAATGGTTCGTGTCTGTGGGGCCGGCTGAAGCCGGCCCCACAGACAGATGACCCGGCCGCAGGAACACCACGTCATCGGTCATCAGCAACAACACGTTTTCGGTATCGCCCGCCCTGCCGGCCTCCAGCCACGTAGCTCCCAGCGCGCGGCTCTCTCGTTCATCGTCGCAGTGCCTTGTTATTCCCTCCCGCATGCAGGGAGGGGCTCTACTATCGGGAACTCAACGTCCAATACACGCTGTAACGACGGTAGTGCAAGTCGGCGAATGCCCGCAGCGTCACGTCGTCGACGCGAAATGCCAGTTCGCTGCCGGGCAGGCGACGCACGGCAGCCGCAGCGTTCGCCGCTTCGAGCGCCAGCGTCGGCACGTCCGGATCTTCTGTCTTCAGGTTGGCCGTCTGATCGATGGCGTAAGGCACAGTCATGCTGCGCTCGATCGGGCCGAGATCGCCTGCGAGCACGACGGGGCCGTAGAGGAATGCCACGGTATCTGGCGAACCGTGCAGCGCTTCCGTTCGCACGCTCATGGGAATCGTGACATCGAGTCGGTCGCCCCGGCTCCACCTGCGCGTGACCGAGATGTAGCTTCCCGGCGTCGCGGCGACATCGAGCGGCTTGCCATTGAGCTTCAGCGACAACGGCGCGGTCGCCCAGGCGGGCGCACGGACGCGCAGCGTGAGCGGCTTGCGCGACACCGTCTTCACGAC
>CAZBKC010000478.1:0-2891 GCA_964492345.1 uncultured Steroidobacter sp.
TCCGCTCCCGGCATTCTGAAGAGGAAACGACATGACGACTTCCCTGTACGACGTTCCGGTCAAGCGAATCGATGGCACTGACGGCAGTCTCGGCGACTATCGCAACAAGGTGCTGCTGGTGGTCAACGTCGCGTCCAAGTGCGGGCTGACGCCGCAGTACACCGGCCTCGAGAACCTGTATCAGAGCAAGCGCGGTACGGGCCTGGAAGTGCTGGGCTTCCCCGCCAACAACTTCAGGGGCCAGGAACCCGGCACCGATGCCGAGATCCGCGACTTCTGTTCGACCAGCTACGATGTGCACTTCCCTCTGTTCTCGAAGATCTCCGTCGTCGGCGCCGATCAGCATCCGCTGTACGCGAAACTGACGGCCGCGCAACCGCAGGCGATCGGCGATGGTCCCTTCCGCGAACGGCTCAAGGGCTACGGCATCGAAGCGGGCAAGCCCACGGACGTGCTGTGGAACTTCGAGAAATTCCTGATCGATCGCCAGGGCAGCGTCGTTGCCCGCTTTGCGCCGGACGTCGCTGCGGACGATCCGCGGCTGGTCGCCGCGATCGATGCAGAGCTGGCAAAGGGATGAAAAGAAGCGGTTGGCGGTTGGCGGTTAGCGGTTGGCGGATAGCCCAGAGGGTGCTCGGCGCCATTTCATAAAGCGCTGCGGCTCTCTGACTAACCGCTAACCGCTAACCGCCATCCGCTTCTTTCCGGTCTACTTGTTGGGCTTGTATGAAAACTTCTGGCCGGCCACGGTCGCTTCATACATCAGGCCACCCTTGGTGAGAGTGAAGATGACCATGCCGTCCTGATAGCCGCCCGCCGTCGCCGCATTGTGCTTGGTGCCGCTGGCACCGGCGCCGGATCCGGCGGTTGAGGCCGTGGCGCCCGCACTGGCCGTGATTGCGGTCGCCCGGGCAGTGGCCGCAAGTGCGAAATTGCCGGCGGTGAACTTGTCGAAGGCCGCCTTGTTTTCGAAGAAGATGATTTCGCTGAAGACTTCCCCACCCGCCTGGAAGCCGACGCTGAGCTGCGTCAACGAAGTGTCCCCGACGTAGGCGCCCTGCCGGTATACGCGACCCGTGCCATGTGCCGCGCCGACAACGAGGCCGCCTTTGCCGACGGTGGGGAAAACCGCATAGCCGTAGGAGTTCTTGAAGAATGTCTCGCTCTTGCCCGCCTTCTTGAACAGATTGATGGTGTCGACGTACTCGTCAGCGTGCGCAGTCACAGCAGTGAAGGCCAGCACAGCTGCCAGCATGATCGTGGAAAAGGCGGACTTCATGGATTGCTCTCCTGGGTAAGTCACGGCAATAGATTGCAGCATGTTACGGCTGGCCAGTCCGGGAGTACACGCAGGCCCGTCCCAGGCGCTGCGCGTGTCGTTGCCTGGCAAGGATTGTCATTGCCGGTTCCTTGCCCGGCGCTGAACGGATGACCTTCGATCGCGGTTCCCACTGGCAACCGCTGCCCTTTCCGGCGAACATGGCGATGACATTGGACAACCCAGATCGCGGTCCGAACCCATGAACCATCCACCCGGGGAAACCTGTCCTTTCGAGTTCAATTTCGATCCCGCCACATTCAAGGTGGGCGACACCGTCAGTTACCGTGTGCCGGAGCAGTTCGGCGACATGCCCTTCGTCGGCATTCTGCTGGCGGTGGGCGAGGACTGGGTGGAGATCTCGGCGAACGATCCCTCCGATCCCGACCGTCGCATGCGCGGCACGCGCACGAGCCGTCCGGTGGTCAGTGCGAAAGAGGCGCTGTCCTGAGGGATTCCGGTTTGCTGATTCGTCATTCCCGCGCAGGCGGGAATCCACGGAGCAGCTACTTCGCCAGCCGCAGGTGTTTCTGAAAGAACCGCGCCATCACATCGAAAGCCTCGCGCGATTCTGGCAGATCGATGTCGTAGAAGAACGCGTGACCCAGCCCGTCCCAGACATGCAGATTGGCGTCGACGCCCGCCTTCACGAGTTCGCGATGGGTGTTGATCGTGGCGCTCATTTCCATGGCGCGTGAGGCCGAGATCAGCAGGGTCGGCGGAAAGCGCTGCAGCAGATCCGGCGCGAGGATCGGCGAAGCGAGCGGATTGACGAGATCCGCATCGGCGAAGTAGTTTCGCGGCGATGTCGGACGCGGCGGCAGCGCCGCGAACGGCCGGGCGAAGGAGCGGCTGTCTCCGCCCCAGCGCGCATCGGCGGAAGCGCAGAAGATGCCCAGCGCCGCCGGCAGCGGCAATTTTTCCTTGTCGAACCAGGCCATCGATTCGGCGGCGAGCAGTCCGCCGGCGGAGCAGCCGAAGATGGCGATGTCCTCGGGCTTGTGGGTCTTCAGCAGTTCGCGATAGACGGTCGCCACATCTTCGCTTGCCGCGGGAAACGTCGTTTCCGGCGCCTGCCGGTAGGTGATGCTGACGATCTCGATCTGCGCGAGTGCCGCGAGCGGAATCGACTCCACCATGCCGGTGGAGCCCGCTTCACCCATGACGAAGCCGCCGCCGGGCAGATTCAGCAGGATCTTGTGCCTGTTCGCTGCCGGGACCGGTTTGACGGGAGTGGCATAGACGGCCGGTACACCGGCGATCGTCGTCGTGCGCATCGTCACCGGATACAGCTCGGCCAGATGTCTGGTTCGCGCTGCCATGAGTTCCGGCATGCGCTTGCGCAACTCGGTGACCTTGCCGTCGGCGAGGGCCTGGAACATTCCCGCTTCGGGATCCGAGGGTTGTCGCGGCAGCGCGGCCTTGGCGGCATCGCTCAGATAGGGCGAGGGTGGCAGGCGGAACGACGGAACGATCACGGTGCCGTCGGCCTCGATGGCGCCGGTGTTGTCCTGGGCGCGCGCCAGTCCCGACAGACTCGATGCGACAGCGACTGCGCAGTACGCGCCACGCC
>CAZBKC010000479.1:0-1774 GCA_964492345.1 uncultured Steroidobacter sp.
CGAGCCCGTCACATTCGATGACGGGCTCGGGGGAGGGGGGAAGCCGGCATTCGGCGCGCAGCTCGTCAATGAACTGAGGGGCATCGAAGCCGTCGCCGAGCAACCAGCGCCGGACCTCGGCCGCGAAAGCTGGACCGTCCCGTTCGAAGCTTTGCTCATTCATGAGGGCAGAGACGTTTCCGCTCGAATCCTGTGCAGACTTGAGGAACAATTCGTTCGGCGGCCTATCCAGCCCGCATTCCTGCGCAAATCTATTGGCCAGCTGATGCCATCCGGACAGAGCCAAAAACTCTTCGGCCGCGAGCGCGAAGCCCTTCGCACGAGGTGGCCCATCGAGGACTCGGGTCTTTTCGAGAAAGTCCAGAAATCTTGCCTTGTTGTGCCACTCGAGAGCCATATGACCAAGGTGTGTGCACCTTTCATCGTCGAAGCTGGTCCGCACCCCGCGTGCTTCAAGGAGCTCGGCCACCTCGCGCAGCAGGCGCGAAGAAGTCGGCGAGACTTGGTTCGCAATGAAGCAAACTGTCGCACGGGAATTTGCGAACGCGGCTGCGGCACGCTCGAGGGCCGCCGTTGGAGCTGCGGAGAGAGAGCTCACATCGCATCGAATGAGCAGGGAGGATGGAGCGCCCGGCAGGGGAAGGCCGTGTATTCCGATCACAGTGCGCAGGCGCTCGGCCAGGAGAGCCAGCTGCTGCTCATAGTGCTCGGCATGAGCTTCATGGGCTGCCAGGACGATCGAAGTGAGGCGAAGCAGGCAGTTGTAGGCGAGGAAGCGGTCCTGGCAACGGAATGGGAACGTCCCCTCGGCCTCGCCACTGTCCAGAATCAGGAAGCCGCCCATCAGGCCCAGGCGAACCGTGCCACTTCCGAAACTGAAAGCCGGGATGTTGGGCGCGCCCGCAGTCGGATCGGGAGCCAGGAGGTCGACCCACTCGGAATTCATGCAGTCCTCCGGCTGGGAGCCTCGAACTCGCTGTGACCCGTCGACCGCGGCTGGCCCTTGTCGTGTGGGGCCTGCCGGATAGCCAGGCTCGGCCATCCCTTCCTCAAGCGCACCGGCGCGACGCAAGGAATGGAGAGTCTGCTGCATCGAGGCGCTCCGCCGGCGCAAGGCCGCCTGAGACGCGTTGCAATCTTCAATCACTCTCTTGGCCTCGGCGTGCGCAAGGCCAGACGAAGTCAGCACACCAAACGCGGAGACTTCGTCAAGACACAAGAAGGCATTGATCAATTCAGGCCAAAGCCTTGTTAACAGCTGGCGAGTGCGGGCCGGCCACTGGGGCCATATCAAGGCGAGCGCCTCAGAGAAGAAGATGCTGTGCCGGGCTTCGTCCAAGTAGTGCTGACGCAGGAAGCACCGCAAGTCCTGTTGCAACCCGTCGTCGAGCCAGTCATCGCGAAGGGTCTTGGTGATGACGGTTTCGGACACCACGGCTGCACAGAACCTCACGAGTTCTGATCGCACACCCTCAATGCGCAGGCGCGCAACTGCATCGTCAACCGTCGCGAGAAATCGAGCACGTCCGCATGGCGGCCGTATTCCTGTCAGCTCGGCAATTCGTCCCATAAGCTCCTGAGCCATGAGAGCGTGATAGGACTCGTCACATTGGACGCGAAGCGCATCAGTCACGACCTCCTCGGGATAGTCCGCCGAGAGAGCGCGCGCTGCAATGTCACGTGTCACAGGGGCGATGAGGCCGTTCTCAAGCTCGACGGTGAACGACAAGGTGGCCAGCAGGAGTCCGGCCGAGATGTGTCCCAGTGGAGAGCC
>CAZBKC010000479.1:1784-2890 GCA_964492345.1 uncultured Steroidobacter sp.
CGGTAGCCATTTACCTGCCCCGCCCTCGAGCCACCCCTCAGCAGGCATCGAACGCACCGATGCTTGCCGGTGCCACACAGCAAATGCTGACCGGTACGCACAGGCAGCCTTCATCGCCTGACTCCCACGCCCACCCCTTCGGTCGTCGGCAATTCGATGAAGGAGGAGTATTCACTCCGAACCAAGTTCATGAAGGCGTCCAGCTCGTCATGATTGCGAGCTATCACCTCATCGAAGAAGCTGCAGCCCGAGTGGTCGTTGAAGAGGATGTTGTGACAGACGAGCAAAGACGACGGCGCCAGATGGGGCAGTACCGCGCGCAGCAAGTGAGCATAGATGGCCTTGCCTCGCTTCGTGATATCGGGATGCGAGCGTGGGAGTTCCGCGTCAATCACGACCATGTCATAGAGCTGGGTCGGCGTGCATGCGAGGTATTCCTCTCCGGTTCCGCAAACAACTTCAAAACTCGCCTCCGGAGACAAGCGGCGCAGATTGGTGCGTGCCACTGCGCACACCTGCGGGTCGGGATCGACAAGCACGGCGTGGGCTCCGCTTGCTGCAAGGGCAGGCAATGCCCAGGCCGCCCAATAGCCGTAGAAGCTGCCCAGGAAGATGACGCGCTGCGGCCTGAACGCCAGCACAGCGCCCAGCAAGATCCGCCCCTCCTCGGGATAGATGTAGGTTCCGAGTCCGTGGTGGTCGAATCCTCGTGCGATCGATGAGGCGATCTGCTCGGCCGTCTGAACGTAGTCTTGGGGCAAAGCCAATCCCCAGGGGGCGAAGTCGCTGAAGACGGATCTGACAAGGGTGTCAGCAGACGCAGGAAAGCGCTTGGCGAAGTGGACGTCGTTCGGGGGGAGTCCGCCGGCGACCAGGCGATCGCGGGCGTCTTCGATGAAAGCGGTGAACTCGCCCTGGGAACGCAAGCCGGTTCGAAACTCGCTATAGCCAGCCTCCCCCCTCAGGATGGAATCAACCAGTTCGAAGATGGGACCCACAAATCCGGTGGTACTCATGCCTGAATCTCCTCCATGGCGGCTGGTGCCGCTGGCGAGCAGCGCCTGGGCCACGGCGCTTGCGCGGCCAGCCCTTCCCTCCCCATCCTT
>CAZBKC010000480.1:0-2884 GCA_964492345.1 uncultured Steroidobacter sp.
AAAAATGCCTTCCTTTCCGACCGTCAACCGTCAACGGACAACTGTCAACCCGCTTGACTAAGCGCCATTGGGCCTAAGAATGTCAGGCTGAAGCCTGACCTACACCCGCCTGCGGTTTGGCAAGTCTTGTTGGCCGGGACCGCGTTCTGCATAGTTCGCGTCCCTCGTCACCGACCGAGCCGACGTCCCGCAATTCATGCTGCCGCCCATCGAATCGCGCATTGCCGCCGAACTGTCCGTCAAGCCCGTCCAGGTTGCCGCTGCCGTCGCGCTGATCGACGAAGGCGCGACCGTGCCGTTCATCGCCCGCTACCGCAAGGAGGCCACCGGCGGACTCGACGATGCGCAGCTGCGCACGCTGCACGAGCGCCTCGGCTACCTGCGCGAACTGGAAGAACGGCGTGCCGCGATCCTCAAGAGCATCGACGAGCAGAAGAAGCTCACACCCGAGTTGCGTGCGAGCATCGAAGCGGCGGACAGCAAGCAGCGCCTGGAAGACCTGTACCTGCCGTACAAGCCGAAGCGGCGCACCAAGGCGCAGATTGCGCGCGAAGCGGGACTCGAGCCGCTGGCCGAGGCGCTGCTGGCCGATCCGACGCTGACACCGACCGTCGAGGCGGCGAAATATCTCCGGGAAGGCTTCAAGACCGACAACGGCGACAATCCGGGCGTGCCGGACGTGAAGGCGGCGCTCGATGGTGCACGTCAGATACTGATCGAAAAATTCGCGGAAGATGCGGAGCTGATCGGCGCAGTGCGTACCTGGCTGCAGGAAAACGCCGTCATGGTGTCGAAGGTGGCGGAAGGCAAGGAAGAGGCGGGCGCCAAGTTCCGCGACTATTTCGACTACAAGGAGTCGCTGCAGTCGATTCCTTCACATCGCGCGCTCGCATTGTTTCGCGGCCGTACCGAGGAAATCCTGCGGCTCGCGCTGAAACTGCCCGAGGAACTGGCAGCGGAAGGCAAGGCACCGTCGGTCGCGACCCCCAATGCCTGCGAAAACAAGATTGCAGCACGCTATCGGATCGCCGCGCAGGGCCGTCCCGCGGATGCGTGGCTGAAGGAAACCGTGCGCTGGACCTGGCAGGTCAAGGTCGCATGGCAGCTTGAAGCGGAACTGTTCACCACGCTGCGCGAACAGGCGGAAGAAGAGGCCATTCGCGTCTTCGGCAGCAACCTCAAGGATCTGTTGCTCGCCGCGCCCGCCGGCGCCCGCGTCACCATGGGGCTGGATCCGGGCATTCGCACCGGTGTGAAGGTCGCTCTCGTCGACCGCACCGGCAAGGTGCTCGACACGGCGACCGTCTACCCGTTCCCGCCGCGCAACGATCTGGAAGGCACGTTGCACACGCTGGCGGCACTGGTGAAAAAGTACCAGGTCGAACTGGTAGGCATCGGCAATGGCACGGCTTCGCGCGAGACCGATCGTCTGACAGCAGAACTCATCAAACGTCTGCCCGACATTCGCCTGACGAAGGTGGTCGTGTCGGAGGCGGGGGCGTCGGTTTATTCCGCCTCGGAACTGGCCTCCAGGGAGTTGCCCGATCTCGACGTGAGCCTGCGAGGCGCTGTGTCGATCGCGCGTCGCCTGCAGGATCCGCTTGCGGAACTGGTGAAGATCGATCCGAAATCCATCGGCGTGGGGCAGTACCAGCATGACGTGAACCAGACACGCCTGGCACGGTCGCTGGATGGCGTCGTCGAAGACTGCGTGAACGCGGTGGGCGTCGATGTGAACACCGCCTCGCCGGCCCTGCTCGCGCGGGTTTCCGGGCTGACGTCCTCTCTCGCCGAGAACGTCGTCAAGCATCGTAATGAGCACGGCGCCTTTGCCAATCGCCATGACCTGAAAAAGGTCCCGCGGCTTGGGCCGAAGGCTTTCGAGCAGGCGGCAGGCTTTCTGCGCATCGTCGGTGGCGACAATGCACTCGATGCCTCTTCGGTACACCCCGAGGCCTATCCCGTCGTCGAACGCATCCTTGCCGATCTGAAGCGGCCGATGAAGGAAGTGTTGAGCGATGCAACGCTGGTCAGAAAGCTGGATGCGGCCAGTTACACCGACGGGAAATTCGGCTTGCCGACCGTGAAGGACATCCTGCGCGAGCTGGAGAAGCCCGGTCGCGATCCTCGTCCGGAGTTCAAGACCGCCGTGTTCAAGGAAGGTGTCGAGGAACTCAAGGACCTGCAGCCGGGAATGCTGCTCGAAGGCGTCGTCACCAACGTCACGAACTTCGGTGCCTTCGTCGATATCGGCGTGCACCAGGACGGCCTGGTCCATATTTCCATGATGTCGAACAAGTTCATCAAGGATCCCCGCGAGGTGGTGAAGGCGGGTGACGTAGTGAAGGTCAAGGTGCTGGAGGTCGATGTGCCGCGCAAGCGCATTGCACTGACCATGCGGCTGGACGAAGCCGCGCCGCGAGTGCGCGTCGGCGAATCCAGCGCAGGCAGCCGCCCGAACGTCCGTCCGGCCGCTGCCCGTCCGCAGCCGCAGCGCGAGCAAACATCGGCCGGCAGCGGCCTCATGGCCGAAGCATTCGCGAAGGCGCTGAAGAAGTAATCGTCTGTCCGGCAGCGGTCAGCGCAGTCCGTCACCCGCGCCGGCGCCCTGGGGCATCTTTCTGGTCCGGAGAATCGCGGTCGGAATTGAGTTGCCTGCCACTGTTACCGCGCGCGCCTGTCGGCCGGCGACTGGTAAGGACACGGCGAGTGTCTTGGCGCGACCTTCCGTTGAGTTCATCGCGACGGCAAAGAAGGTCACCGCAGCACTTGGTCTGTACCAGCGTCGCGTGCAGATGCGCTTCGCGCTCACCGCGTCGCGGCGTGCCAACTGACTGAAGAGTGCCGATCAGCGTTGTGTTTCCCGGCCGTGGCCGGGTCCGCC
>CAZBKC010000481.1:0-2883 GCA_964492345.1 uncultured Steroidobacter sp.
TCACACGCTGAATGTGGGACAGCCGAATGCCGATACCGTGTATCTCACCGCGCGTATCGCGCCGGGCGGCGGCTATCGCATCCGCGGCACGCGCGGCTCGCTGCGCATGGCCAATGTCAGTCAGAGCGGGCCGATGCCGTTCGAGCCGGGCTGGCAGCGGCCTGCGCCGGGTACGAACCGTGTCTCGCATGACCTGAATTCATTGCATGTCGACGCGCAGGGACGATTCGACGTGCTGCTGAGTCCGCAGCGTCCCGCGGATTACCGCGGGGACTGGTGGCAGCTCGAATCCTCGACGACGCGTCTCTTGGTCCGCCAGGTCAGCGCCGACTGGAGTCGCGAACGCGATCCGGCGCTTTCGATCGAGCGCATCGATACACCGGTGCAACGCGACCGTCCGTCTGCAGCCGACCTGGAGCAGCGGCTGCGCCAGTTGCCGGCGGCGACGGCTTTCATCGCGACGCTGTTCGTCGATCACGTCCAGCAGTTGCGCAGTCAGGGCTTCGTCAACAAGCTCAAGGTGTTCGACGTCTCGCAGATGGGCGGACTCGCCGGTCAGTTCTACTACGAAGGTGCGTATGACCTGCGCGATGACGAAGCGCTGATCGTCGAGGCAACCGTGCCGAAGAACTGCGTGTATCGCTCGATGATCCTGACGAACGATCTCTACGAGACGACCGACTGGTACAACAACCAGAGCAGCCTCAACGATGCGCAGGCGCAGCCCGATAGCGATGGCATTCTGCGCATCGTGGTCGCGGCGAAAGATCCTGGTGTGGTGAACTGGCTTGATACGGCCGGTTATGCGACGGGTGTCATCCAGGGCCGGTGGTTTCAGTGCGATTCGCAGCCCGTGCCGGGCGTGCGCAAAGTGGCGCTGGCCGATATTCCGCAGATGCTGCCGCGGGACACGAAGACCGTCACACCCGCGGAACGCGAGCGCATCGTGCGCGAGCGGCGGGCGGCGTATCAGGAGAGGCCGTTGTGGTGAGGCCGTCGGGGATGATGGCACCGAACATTCGTCATTCCCGCGCAGGCGGGAATCCACTCTTGCTGGTTTTCCATCGGCCTGCGGCCGGCTCCGAGCGATGAAAGCGGGCGCTCTGACTATCCGCCAACCGCTAACCGCCAACCGCTTCTTTCCTGCTAGCGTCGCGCGCCGCGTCGGCGAGTGCGCCGTTCCGGCTTGAATGCCTGCAGTTGCAATTGCGCAGCTTCGAGCACCGTTTCGATGGAGGAGTAACCGCCCATCCGGTCGAACAGGTCGCCGATGGTCACGGGCTTGTGGGTCGACCGTTCGTAGCCGAAGCCATGGGTCTCGGCAAAAATCCGCACGTAGGCGCGGTCGTCATTGAGGAGGTCGACGAGTGTTCGCATTCGATCGATCATGGATGGTGCATGAGCCATGCGTACATAATCTAATCGAAAGACATTCGCGGGGAGTGAGAGCCAGGTCACATCGCTGATGCGTCGAGTGAGACCTGCCGCAACGCTGGCGCCGGCGGGCACTGCTGGGAAAATCCCTGCTAGCTGGTTTTCCATCGCGCTTCGCGCGACCCGCAAGGCATGAAGGGGCGCGGAAACATCTTCTGACTAACCGCCATCCGCTAACCGCCAACCGCTTCTTTCTTACTAGGCGACGCCGGCTTTCGACTTCACCTCGGCCACGGTGAAGCCGGCGGTCTGTTTGTAGCGCGCGGCGATCTCTTCGAGTTCCGATTGCGGGATCACATCGTTGACGTGCCTGAATCCCTGCGGCGCCCGTAGTTCGGCGATCTGCATCACCTGCTCCGGCCCGTTCTGACGATTCGACAGCACGATTTTCGCGGTGGCTGGCAGGCGCGCGGCTTCGTATTCGGCCAGCGCAGGCACGACTTCCTGTGTCTGCAACGCCTTCGCCAGGGCCTCCGCATCCAGGATGGCCTGCGATGCACCGTTGGAACCGATCGGATACATCGGATGTGCGGCATCGCCGAGCAGCGTGACACGTCCCTGCGTCCAGCTCGGCAGCGGATCGCGGTCGACCAGCGGGAACTCGTACACGAAGGTCGCTTCCTCGATGAGCCGCGGCACATCCAGCCAGTCGAACTTCCAGCCGGCGAATGGCGCCGCGAACCGTGACTTGGGCACCTCCGCGTTCCAGTCCTGCGGGGGCGGCGAGTCGTAGGGAACGG
Source organism: uncultured Steroidobacter sp. (assembly GCA_964492345.1). Taxonomy (GTDB): domain Bacteria; phylum Pseudomonadota; class Gammaproteobacteria; order Steroidobacterales; family Steroidobacteraceae; genus Steroidobacter. The sequence continues at coordinate 2,175 of CAZBKC010000481.1, forward strand.
ACAGCTCGGCAATCCAGTTGATGAGCGAACGGCCCCGCTGCGCAGCAGCCTGCGAGATCGGATAGCAGACGAACTTCTGGTCCGGATGCCCCGCCATGATCATGCTGCGGCCGTCGAGAAAGGGTTCCGCCTCGGTGACCGAGCGCCACAGGATGCGCTTGGCGAATCGCGGCAGGCCTTCGTCCGGATACATCGCGCGCCGTACCAGCGAATGGATGCCGTCGGCGCCGACGAGCGCACAGCCGCGCACTTCGAACTCGCCCGTGCCGTCGGTGCGCAGGAAGTCCGCAATCACGTCGTCGCCGGTCTGACGCACGGCTTCGTAGCCGGCGCCCGTCACGACATTCCTGGGTCCGAGCCGCGCGAGCGCCGCGCGATGGAGCATCAGGTGCAGCTCACCGCGATGAACCGAGTACTGGGGTACGGGATATCCCGCGGCCAGGCCTCGGGGTTCGCGCCAGATGGGCTGACCGAACTTGTTGTAGTACGACAGGCTGGAGGTCTGGATCGCTGTCGCCGCGAGTTCGTCCGCGAGTCCCAGTCCATGCAACACGCGCGCTGCATGCGGCAGCAGATTGATGCCGACACCGAGCGGCTTGAGTTCCGGCACGCGTTCGAATACGCGCACGGGAATGCCGCGTTGATTCAGGCACAGCGCAAGCGTCAGGCCGCCGATTCCGCCGCCGGCGACAATCACAGGCAAAGTCAT
>CAZBKC010000482.1:0-2881 GCA_964492345.1 uncultured Steroidobacter sp.
GCAGCGCATCACGATCTCCGGACTGCGCGGCGGCAAGACGCTGATGCAGATGCGTCTGAACTGGTACGTCAGCCGCGAGGTCGATCAGCCGTCGTGGAACCTGCGCGAAAGCGGCTGGCGCGTGCTGGTCGAGGGCGATGTGCCGCTCGACGTATCGATCACGTATCCGGTTGCCCCGGAGGACTATGCGGCGATGACGCCGGGACTCACGGCGCATCGCGCGGTCAATGCGGTGCATGTCGTGTGCGAGGCGCCGCCGGGGATTCGTACGACGGCGGAGTTGCCGCAGGTGATTACGCAGCTCGGCTGACGCCTCGCTGCGTGCCCCCATCCTGTCCTTCTCCCCTCGCTGGGGGATCTCCGGCGCTTCGCGCCTCCTCCCCGCTCCGCAGGGGAAGGGACGTTACTGCTGACATCGCTCCATATTTTTTCCGGTCCCCTCCCTTGCGAAGCGGGGGAGGGTCAGGGAGGGGGCGCGGCGCTCCTGGGCCTGTTGGCGGTGGGGCGCAAGAGTCAGGCTGAAGCCTGACCCACAGGAAGAGTGGTTGCGGCCTCATGAGCCCATCTCTTCTGAACTCTGTGTTCTCCGTGATCTCTGTGTGAAACCTCTTCTTCTTTGAGACGCTACCGGTTCGGCTTCGCTGCTTCCCGCGCCCCCGCCCGGACATACGTCCAGATCTGCATGATCTGCTCGCGCGTCAGCATGTCGAACTTCGGCATGCCTTTCGGCAGCAGCGCGCCGTCGTGCACGACGGTGTAGAACGCTTCGCGGTCGAGCGCCAGTTGCGATTCGCGCAGGTCGGGCGCGGGCCCGCCGGCAGCGAGGAGATCGCGGCCATGACACAGCGCGCACATCAGAAAGATCTGTCGGCCGGCTTCGGCTTCTGCGGGGTCGATGCGTATCGACGAATCGTCCACCGCTTTCACCGTCTTGTCCGGCGGTGCCGATGGAGCCAGCGTTGCCTTGCCATCGAGCGCGAATGTCAGCAGGCGGCGCGGCTGTGCGCCGTACTTCCAGCCGACATGCATGATGTTGCTGCCGATGGAGGCGGAGCCGCCGTAGCCGACCAGCACGGAGACGTACTGTTTTCCGCCCGCCGAGAAGCTGCTCGGTGCCGCGATGATTCCGAGTCCGGCATTGAATCGCCACAGGCGCTGTCCGTTGCTGGCGTCGTAGGCGGTGAAGTAACCGTCCGCCGTTCCCTGGAACACGAGATTGCCCGCGGTCGTGAGCGTGCCGCCGTTCCAGATCGTCTCGGGCTGCACTTTCCAGCGCGCCCGCTGCGCCACCGGATCCCACGCAAGCAGCGCGCCCTTGCCGTCTTCCGGCTCGTTCATCGCCCAGCCGATGGTCAGACCGCCGATCGTGACGGAGCCCGGCCACGGCGCGCCTTTCGAGAATCGCGCACCGACCTGCATGTAGGGGATGTAGACCAGTCCGGTGCGCGGACTGAACGACATGTTCTGCCAGTTGTGCGAGCCGATCGGGCTCGGCCAGATCTCGACGTCGCCCTGCTCGTAACGGATGTTCGGTGCCTCGACCGGTCGACCCGTGTTGAGGTCGATGCGTTCGGCCCAGGTGACCTTTCCGGTCTTCTCTGCGGAGAGGAGCTTGCCGCTTTCGCGATCCAGCACGTAGAAGAATCCATTCGTCGGACTCTGCAGCAGCACCTTGCGCGACTTGCCGTCGATGGGCAATGTCGCCATCACGATGTTCTGGGTGTTCTTGTAGTCCCACGCCTCGCGCGGATTCGCCTGGTAATGCCACACGTACCGGCCCGTGTCGGCGTCGAGCGCAACGATGGAAGCGAGATACAGATTGTCGCCGTCGCCGGGACTGCGCTTGGCCACTTCGTAGGGCGCACCGTTGCCGGTGCCGATGTAGAGGCGGTTCAGCTCCGGGTCGAACGTGATGCCATTCCACACCGTGCCGCCGGTGCCGGTGTTCCAGTATTCGCCGCTCCAGGTCTGCGCCGCGCGTTCCATCGCGGGATCGCCTTTGTTCTGCTCCGGCGTACCGGGCACGGTGTAGAAACGCCAGACCTGTTTGCCGGTCGCGCCGTCGTAGGCGGTGACATAGCCGCGCGCGCCGACGTCGCCGCCGCTGTTGCCGATGATGACCTTGCCGCTGAATGTGCGCGGTGCGCCGGTGACGTACTCGAGCGACTTCGGATCGATCGTCTGTGCAGTCCACAACAGCCTGCCTGTCTTCGCCTCCAGCGCGAACAAACGGCCGTCCAGCGAGGCTGCATAGACACGTCCGTCCGCGTAGGCCGCACCGCGATTCACCGCGAAGTTGTTCAGCAGCTTCGCGGGATGGTGCTTCCACACTTCCGGATCGTATTTCCACAGCAGTCTGCCGCTGACGGCATCGACGGCGTACACGACGGCGTACGCACCCGTGAAATACAGCACGCCATCGACCGCGATCGGCGTGGCTTCGAGCGTGACTTCGTCGGGAAGATCCAGCGACCAGGCGAGACCGAGGCCTTCGATGTTGCCGGACGTGATCTGATCGAGCCGGCTGTAGCCGCTTTCATCGACACCGCCCGCATGATGCTGCCAGTTGGCGCCCGTGCCGGGTTCGAGCGCCGCTGCACTGGCGGCGTTCACCACGAGCATCATCAACAGTAATTGCAGAAGAGAAGACTTCACACAGAGATCACAGAGGGCACAGAGTCAGAAGAGAATTTACACGAGGGGCGTGGGAGCACAGGGTCTCGGAACACTATAAGCCGATAGCGACTGTTTTTTCCGCCCCTTCCTCCGCTTGCGAGGGAAGGTTGGGATGGGGGCGAGCGAAGCGATCCGGTGTGTTTTTGCGCTGGCGCTGCCCCCCCCCTCCCCCCCCCCCCCAGCGGGGGAGGGGGAGAAAAAAAAA
>CAZBKC010000483.1:0-2851 GCA_964492345.1 uncultured Steroidobacter sp.
CTATTGAATCGGCACTATCGCGCTAAGTGGGTCAGTTTTCGGTCGGCGCCAACACAGTAATGGCGCCTGCGGGCACGAATGCGGCCGACGAGGAATCCGTCTGATGGGCGCCCGCGACCTGCTCGCTGAACTGGTCAGCGCCGGCTTCAGCATCGAAGCGGCGGATGACAAGCTGCTGATCCGGCCGGCGTCGAAGCTGACCGACGACCTGCGCGCGGCGCTGCGCCAGGCCAAGCCCGAGTTGCTGCAACTGCTGTCGTCGCCGCGGCCCTTCAGGCTGACGCAGGCCGATGCCGATGCTGCCCATGCCGAACCCTGGACGGATGCAGCCTGCGGTCGCTTCGTAGCCAGGGTGAGCCTGTTCCTGCGGCGCGGCATCAGCGCCACCGACGCCGACGACCTGGCCGAGCGGTTGCACCTGCGCGACGTGCAGGGCGATGACCGGCGGTTGTGCCTGGAGTGCGCGCACTTGGCCGGCCGGCGCTGCGGCAATCACGTCGTCGCCGGTGTCGGCCGGGATCTGCCCGCCGTGCTGGTGACGACGCTGCAGCGTTGCTCGGGGTTCGGGGAGGCGGCATGGCGATCACCGCCTTGATCCTCGGCAAGCTGATCGCCGATCCGGAGGTACGCACAGGGCAGAGCGGGAAGCCCTTCACCCTGGCCCGGATGGCGGCATCGACCGAGGACGGTGATGCGCTGGTCAGCGTGATCGCCTTCGGCACCACAGGCCAGCAGCTGGCGGTGCTCGGCAAGGGCGAATCGGTGGCCCTGACCGGACGCGCCAAGGTCACGACCTGGGCCGCGCAGGACGGCAGCGCCCGGGCCGGCCTGAGCCTGACCGCGGATGCGCTGCTCACGGTGCATCACGTCCGGCGCAAGCGGCGTGCGATGGCTGGCGAAGAGCAGGAACCATCGGCATGACCGTCAGCCGGTGTGCAGCGCAGCGAGTTGGGGCAAAGACGCCGTTCGCAAGGTGTGAACCCCATGAGACCCCCGGAAAGATTGGTGTCGAACGACGATCCGCAAGCTGATCTGCGCCGCCAGTACGTGGCGGCCATCAAGGCGCATAAGGCCGAGGAACAGCGCCTGCTTGCCCTTGGCGTGCCGATCTGGGAGCTGGCCCGCGCCATGGTCGGCAATCCGCATCGAGTGGACTTCGCCAAGTTCGCCGACCTGCGTTGCGGGGCACGCGGCAAGCGAACGGGGCTGCCGTGCCCGCACACCAGCCTGTACGCCAACGGCCGCTGCCGCTGGCACGGCGGCCTGAGCACGGGACCGAAGACGGCGGAGGGCAAGGCGCGCGCGGCCTTGAACGCCTGGTTTGCACGCTAACTTCGCACTAGCCACAGGGGGAGCCGGTGCGCGCCATCAGCGCCGCCAATTGCTCAGAAATGCTGATGTTCCACAGCGCATCGGGAGGAAATGCAATGACGGATTCGAGCGAGCCGGACCGCCGCGATGCCGGTGGCAGCAATCGGGCCACGATGCAACGGTACCGGGCCAAGCACAGGCGGATCGACTATGTTCCGTCGCCGGAGGTCTTGGCGATCATCGAGGCGTGGCGGGACCGAAAGCTGGACAACTGCATTGCCGGCGTCATCGATCGCCTGGTCCGTGCCGGCCATGAGGCGATTTCCGGAAATGCCACCACGGGGTAGCCGAGGTTGGTGCGCAAGGGCGGTACGCACCTCAAACGCGATTTCATCCAACGCCGCCGCGGACTTGGACCTCGCCTCGCGCACGCGCGCGGAACGCGTGATGTCGGCCGCAATCCAGCTCTGGCAATGCCGGCCCTCAGCGCCGCCAGGAAGTCCCGCACCCATCTGCGCACGCCGACCGGCACGGCCTCTCTGTCCCTGGCATATGCCTCGACGGTGTAGCCTGCCAATATCGCCGGGGCCAAGTACACTCTTGCCTGACCCGAGCCGAAGCTGAACCAACCAGGGGAATTGGACCCCGCCGTTCGCAGCCCACACTCGGGTTTTCTCTTTGTTGGCGTATCGCAGCAGCCCCTTGCCCAGCCACTGGCCGATCTGCGCGCCGCGATCCTTCGGGTACGCGCTGGCCAGCAGGTTGACTTCCGCCCGCTTCAGCAAGACATCGGGTCGCACCGCAGCCACAACCGGCTTGCCGTCCTTCCACACGTCCAGCACGAACACCATCGATCCTGGCTGCGTGTCCGACTCGAAGACCAGCAGAGGGTCGGCCAGCAGCCCCGGCAGCGCCTTGATTTCCGCCTTGGTCAGCCCATGGTCGAAGTGCATCTTGGCGAGACGGTCGCCTGTCGTTGAAACGGGCAGGTCGCGCATGCCCAGCGCCGACAGGATCGGCAGCGGCTTGGTGACGCCCACGATCTCCGATTCGGGCATCGACCCGTCCAGCACCGCGTCCACCTTCGCCTCGAACCCGTCGCTCGGCGCATCGGCGATGCTGAACAGCGCCGTCTTGCCGTCTTGCTCGCGGGTTTGGATGGTGTCCACCGCCGCCGACAGATAGGGGCGCTTGGCCGTCGAAGCGGCCCGGCCGTGCTGCGTGGCGTGACGGCATTCGCCGCTATGGCGTTGCCGGGCTTCAGGCCTGCGGCGCGCATGAACTCGGCGATGTTCAACTTGTCGGCAACCGCGTCAAGCGCTGCCGCGTCGGCGCCCTTGTTGCCCTTGAACTCCTTGACCCACCGATCAAGCCGGCGCTGGTTCAGGTCGCGCTGGTCGGCGATGTACTCCGAGCGTTCCGCGCGCGCGCGAGTCGGTGCGCCGAAACCCTGTACCGGTGGCTACATGGTGGCTACATGAGTCAGAAAAACGGTAGTCAACGGACGACTAGGTTAGTGAGAACTTGGCAATTAACCCGC
>CAZBKC010000484.1:0-2846 GCA_964492345.1 uncultured Steroidobacter sp.
TTTGCCGCAATGATTCTTCGGTACTGGTCGAACGCAGCGCTGCGTCCACGAGGCCCTGCTGCTGTTCGACGTGCATCTTGAAGATGCCGGTCGCCGGCGCCGCTGCCGGTGCTCGACCCGCGTACAACAACTGATGATCTGTCGAGAGCGGTTCCTGCAGGCGGTGCCGGATCTGGTACCAGGCGCCCTGATTCTGCGGCTCCTCCTGACACCAGACGACTTCGCGCGCTGCTGAGTACTTGCGCAGGATGGCTGCGTATTCCTCGGCCGGGAACGGATAGAGCTGCTCGATGCGCACCAGCGCGACGTTGTGCACGCCGTCGGATCGGCGCGAGTCGAGCAGGTCGAAATAGACCTTGCCCGAGCAGAAGACGACGCGGGTGATCTTCGATGCCTGCACGTCGTCGACCTCGTCGATGACGTTGCGGAAACTGCCGCGGGTCAGATCTTCGAGCGATGACACCGACAGCTTGTGACGCAGCAGGCTCTTCGGCGTCATGACGATGAGCGGCTTGCGGAACGGCTGCAGCATCTGCCGGCGCAACATGTGGAACATCTGCGCGGGCGTCGACGGCACGACCACCTGCATGTTCTGTTCGGCGCACAGCTGCAGGAAGCGTTCGAGGCGCGCCGAGGAGTGTTCGGGACCCTGCCCTTCGTAGCCGTGTGGCAGGAACAGCGTGAGTGCGCACAGCCGGCCCCACTTCGCTTCGCCGGAGCTGATGAACTGGTCGATGATGACCTGTGCGCCGTTGGAGAAATCGCCGAACTGGCCTTCCCAGATCGTCAGGCAGTTGGGTTCGGTGGTCGAGAAGCCGTATTCGAAACCCATGACCGCTTCTTCGGACAGCAGCGAATCGATCACATTGAAGCTGGGCTGGCTCGGTACCAGATGCTGCAGCGGGATATAGGTTTCTCCCTTCGCCTGGTCGTGCCAGACGGCATGGCGGTGGAAGAAGGTGCCGCGGCCGCTGTCCTGACCGGAGATGCGGACTTCGTAACCCTCCGTCAGCAGCGTCGCGTAGGCGAGCGTCTCTGCGTAACCCCAGTCGAGCGGCATCTGTCCGGCAGCCATCTTCTGGCGGCTCTGCACGATATTCGCCACCTGGCGATGCAGCGTGAAGCTGGACGGGAACGTCGTCAGCTTCTCGCCCAGCTCGCGCAGTTTTTCGATGCGCACCCCGGTCGGCACGGCTTCGCTCCAGTCGGCGTGCTGGTACTTGGTCCAGTCCACCGTGTGCTTGTTGCCGATCATGCCGAGCGCCCGATTGACCGTGGACTTGCCCTCGTCGAGCGTGCGGCGATAGTCCTCGACCATGGCATCGGCATCGGTCATGGCGATGACGCTGTCGGCGGCCAGCCGTTCGGCATAGCGCTGGCGCGTCGTCGCCTGCTGGCGGATCTGCTGATACATCACCGGCTGCGTGGCAGCCGGTTCGTCGGCTTCGTTGTGACCGCGACGGCGGTAGCAGACCAGGTCGATGACGACGTCCTTGTGGAACGTCATGCGATAGTCGAGCGCGAGGCGCGTCACGAACAGCACGGCTTCGGGATCGTCACCATTCACGTGGAAAATCGGCGCCTCGATGATCTTCGCGACATCCGAGCAGTACAGCGTCGAGCGTGCGTCACGCGGATCGGAGATCGTGAAGCCGACCTGGTTGTTGATGATCACGTGCACGGTGCCGCCGGTGTAGTAGCCGCGCGCCTGCGACAACTGCAGCGTTTCCATGACCACACCCTGTCCCGCGAATGCGGCATCGCCGTGGATCAGGATCGGCACGACCTTGTCGCCCCTGGCATCGTTGCGGCGTTCCTGACGCGAACGCACCGAGCCTTCGACCACCGGGTTCACCACTTCGAGATGCGAAGGGTTGAAGGCCAGCGCGACGTGAACATTGCCTGCGGGCGTGCGGATGTCGGTCGAGAAGCCCTTGTGATACTTGACGTCGCCGGACCCCTGCATGTGGTTCGTGTCGTAGACGCCTTCGAACTCGGAAAACATCACCTGCGGCGACTTGCCGACGACGTTGACGAGAACGTTGAGGCGGCCGCGGTGCGCCATGCCGATGATGATTTCCTCGACGCCATGCTGGCCGCCCTGCTGGATCAGATCGTCGAGCAGCGGGATCAGGGTCTCGCCGCCTTCCAGCGAAAAGCGCTTCTGCGCCGGGTACTTCGTCGCGAAATAGAGTTCGAGACCTTCGGCTGCGGTGATCTGGCGCAGGAACGTCTTGCGCTCCTCGGCGCTGAAACGGTTCTTGATGCGACCGGCCTGGAAGCGATCCTGCAGCCACAGCCGTTCGGCGGAGTTCGACACGTGCGCGAACTCGGCGCCGATCGGGCCGCAATAGATGTAGCGAAGCTGGGCGACGATGTCGCGCAGCTTCATGCGCCTGGGAATCGCCTCGGTGCGGCTGCCCGTGTAGAACTCGGTATCGAGATCGGCATTGGTCAGACCGAAATGGCCGAGCTCGAGGACTTCCGGGACCGGGCGACGCATCAGGCCCAGCGGATCGATATCGGCGACCAGGTGACCGCGATTGGAGTAGACCTGCACGAGACGGGCGACTGCTGCCTGCTTCACCGATGCATCGGGTGTAGTCGACGACGTGGCCGCCGCAGCCGGCGCAGTCCGCTGCTCTCTGGCGCGCTGCGCCAGCGCATCGCGGATCGGGCCATGCGCGGTATCGCCAGTGGCCGCAAGGCCACCGAAGTAGTCGCGCCACTTCGCGCTTACCGAGGCCGGATCGGCCAGATAGTCTTCGTAGAGTGATTCGATGTATGGGGCGTTTTCCGCCCCCAGAAGGGTGTTTCGGGACGAAGGGTCGAGCTTCGCTCGCCCA
>CAZBKC010000485.1:0-2828 GCA_964492345.1 uncultured Steroidobacter sp.
ATGGCGACAAGGAGGCGCGCACCTTCGCCACCAACCATGGCCTGCAGATCCTGTATGCCCCGCGCGAGCAGCGCGACGCCAACGAATACAGCGCGATGCTCGGGCAATTCACCGAACGTGCGACGACCCGCGGACGCAGCCGGTCCTTCAGCCAACACGGCCACAGCTCGGTCAACCGCAACGAGAGCGAGCAACCCCGCCCCTTGTTGTTGCCGCAGGAGTTCAAGGAACTGGGCAGCGAACGGTTGGTGGTGATTTTCGAGAACTGCAAGCCCATCCTCGGCGAGAAGATCCGCTACTTCCGCGACAAGGCTTTCGTGGCACGGCTGCGTCCCGCGCCTGTCGTGCCGCGGATGGACATGGACCTGCATCTGGCCCGTGTGCAACAGCGCTGGCGCTATGCCAATGACGAACTGGCACCGGGCGAAACCTTGATCGTGGAAGCACTGGCCCACAACACGGCCGTGCTGCCCGACAAACTCGAAGGCACGCCGGAGCAGATCGCCGACGAGCTTCTGGACTTCTTCACCAACGGCCGACCGGGCATACCCGGTGTCGGCAACGCGGTCGAGCCCCTCGCCGACGAAGACGGCGTCGTCATCACCGACGAAGGCGGCGTCCTGGTCGCCGACGAAGGCCGTGTGCCCGCTGACGGGGCCATCGCATCCGAACGCGCCCTGCCCTGACACCACGGGAGCACTGCCATGCAAGCCCTCACCTCATTTGGCCGCTTTGTCCCCTGGATTGCGCTGCTGGCCTCCTGCAGTTCACCGCCGAAGCCGCCTACCGTGGACGAGTCGACGAAGCGGCCGGCCAACACCGCGATGGCGGTTGAGCTGCAGGTGTGCAAGATCGACCTGCACAACACGCGCATTCTGGCCACCGAGTCCGGCAGGCTGGCTGACACGACTGCCGCGACGTTGGCCAACGTGGCCGCGCGGCAGCAACAGCTGGTGGCCATGCAGGCGCCGCCGGCAACATCGGCGCCATCATTGGCTCACCCCAACGTCGTGCACGCGATTCGCTTCGAGTTCGGCAGCACGCGCTTCGAGATCCCGGCCGAGATCGCATCGGTATTGATCGACGACATCAAGGCGTCGCCGCTGGTGCTTCTGCGCGGCCGCACCGATGGCACCAGCGACTCGGCCGCCGAAAGCCGCATCGCCCGGGAGCGCGCCAACGTCGTGCGCGACTACTTGGTGGCTGCGGGCGTCAATCCGGCGCGCATCCGCGCCACCTGGCAGCCGGTGGGTGACCACGTTGCCGAGAACGACAGTTCAGGTGGCCGTGGTCTGAACCGTCGCGTCGAGATCGAGGTGTACCGGGTGCTGCCGGTTGCCCTGACGGCGTCGACCGCTACCGAGCACTGAGCCCTCAAAAGCTACACATCCGCCATCCCGTCACTGCTGTTCGCGAGGTCGCCATGGACACCAACAATTCCCCGGCACGCCGGCCCGCACAGATGCAAGGCGGCGCGGTAGAGCCCGCCAACCGCGCCACCGTCGCGAAGGAACGCTTCCAGACACCGCTCGAAAGTCCTGGCGAGCGCTATGAACTGCGCGATCCGTTCGCAGAAGTCACCTACCGGGCCAACACCTTCCCCGAGATGGCAGCCAAGGCCGAGCAGTTGGGCGGCAGCCGCATCGTTGCAGTGGCCAAGGACGGCAGTCGCACGATGGTGCAGAAAGTGGATGGCGAGTGGCGACGCGGGCCCATGCTTCCGGCCGCACCCGAGCGTCCACTGGACCCCGTGCCCGTGCGCGACGAGGTGCCGGAGGCAACGAATATCCGGCCCCTGCCAGGCGCTGCGAAGGCACCTATGCAAGCGGCACATCCGGACCAGACCGATGCCAGGGCCCTCGCAAAGATCGACGCCCAGGCCGAGCGCGCCGCGCTGATCTCCCGGCTCGAAGCCGCCCTGCTCGACCGCTACATCGTCAAGCGCGCCCCCGTCACTGTGGGTGACGTGACGATCGGCCACACCGAGTACCGCTTCCGGGGTGACACCTCGCGCGTAGCCTTCACGGCGTCCACCTTCCGACTGGCGACGGACACCAACAGCCCGTCGGTGGCCCGTTCCATGGTGGACGTAGCCGAGGCGCGCAACTGGCGTGGATTGAGGGTTTCCGGGAACGAGGACTTCAAGCGCATGGTTTGGTTGGAAGCCTCAGCGCGCGGTGTCAAGACGCTGGGCTACGAGCCGAACCCGGGCGACTTGGAACTGCTGAAGCGGCAGCGCGAGACACGGCTTGTCAATCGCATCGAGCCGGCCCGAGGTGACGCACCGGCGAACGTGGCGTCGCCGACCGAGAAGGCGTCCACCCGCGGTGGTGGCGAGCGCAAGACGGTGCTGGCTGCCATCGAGGCGGTACTGGTCGCGAAGCGTGTGCCCGAGAAACAGCGCACAGCAGTGATGGCGGCAGCCACCGAGAAGCTGGCCCAGCGCGTTCGCGACGGCCAAGCGCCGAGGGTCAAGGTCTATGACAAGGCGGCGCCGTCACAGCGTCCGGTCATCACGCCGACGCTCGAGGTCCAGCGCAGCCGTGAACGGGCAATGCCTACGCCTGTGCGTTGATGTCTCGCAAGGCCTGACGGTGGAAGGATCGATCCCTGACGTGACCGTGGCACCGGCCATCTACGAGGTCGGCGGCAGGCGTTTCAATACGGCTTCACCGGGCTTTACGGAGGCGATTGCCGATGCCCATGCCGCGCATCAGCGGCCGAAGTGCATGTGCCAGGTGGATGACACAACACACGGCGTCGAGATGTACGTGGCACGCCTGGCGGGATCGAGCGGGGGCTTCATCGTCAAGCGCATGCCCGACACC
>CAZBKC010000486.1:0-230 GCA_964492345.1 uncultured Steroidobacter sp.
AGGGCCATGCCTTGGTCTTCTGAACGACGCCGGGGGCGAGTTTGCGCCTCAGATCGATGCCATCGGCATCGAGGGCGTGCAGGTGCTGCGGCTGGACCGCACGCCCGCGCTGCAAGCCAAGATCTCGATCGAGCGGGAGGTCGGCGGTCGTTGGCTGATCTATGCGCCGTTCGACGAGCCCGAGCCGAAGGCCGACGCCCCCAGCGAGCCGCCCGCCAAGCCCAGCCGGC
>CAZBKC010000486.1:240-2817 GCA_964492345.1 uncultured Steroidobacter sp.
CTGTTGGATGCACGGCTGCGCGGCAAGCCCTTCAGCGCCGATACGGCGTCGATCCAGTTGGAGGAACTGGGCCTGAGCACGCGGTCCCTCCGCGATCACCTGAAGCTACGCGCCAAGTTCCTGCGGGCACGCGACCGCTTCGATCGCGTCAAGCGCTGGGTGCAACCGGCCGACACGGCCGACGACCTGGACCGCAAGATGATCGCGGCTGTGTCCCGCGCCGAGACGGCGGACCCTTCCGCGATTCTGCTCAAGGTCTTTGCCGCCCTGGTGGCCGAAGGCAATGACCTGGGTGCGCGACCCAAGGTGCTGGATGAACTGGCCAGCTTTGACCTGGCGCCCGCCTTCTGGGCCATGGCAGAGCGTGAGCTGGGCTACCGCGAACCCGGCGAAGAACCTCCCAGCCTGCGCGGCTTGCTCTACCGTCTGTTCGCCACCGACTTCTGCAGTGGCGTGCACGTCGTGCAGGCGTCGCTGGCGCACTTCGTGATCGCCGAGCGAGTCAAGGCGGCGAACGCCTCGGTGTTCGCCAGCCGTTGGCGCACCGATATGGCCAATTACCGCAGCTACGACGTGCTGTCGGGCTGGGTGGCTGACGAGCTGAAGATTGGCAGCATCCTGGGCCCCATGCAGGCCGAAGAGCTGGCGGATGCCATGACCTTCGAAGCCATCGAGAAGCGGGTGATCGGCGACCTGAAGGCCCGCATCATCGCGGGCGGCGGTGCCAACATGGATTCGGTGCGTGACCTCATCGCGCGGCGGCGTGACGGCCACTGGGCCAACCCGCTGCTGGCAGGCGCCAACGACGCGACGCGTGCCCTGGCGGCCAGCTACGACGCGCTGGAGGCCGCGGCCGGTTTCTTCGAGCTGCAGGCCAAGCACCTGCAGGGCTTCAGCTTTGCGGACGCCGGCACCGCGTTCCAGGCCTACCGGACAGAGCTGTTCCGCTTCGACCAGCTGTACCGCTGGTTCATGCGGGCCTCAGAAACGGTGGAGCCCATGGGCTGGTCTCTGCTGCACGAGCTGCGCGACCGTATGGAAGACGCCTACTCGGGCTGGTTCATCGGCCAGCTTGCCTCGGCCTGGGGGGCGGTGGTGGAAGGGCCGGCCGGTTTGCTGGCGAAGTGGAAGCTCGACGAGGTCGTCAACCAGCAGCACTTCTACGCCCGCCATGTGGCGCCTGCCTTTGATGGCGGCGCCAAGCGGGTGTTCGTGGTCATCTCCGATGCCTTCCGCTTCGAGGCAGCGGCTGAGCTGGTGGATGAGTTAAACAGCCGCAGCCGAGTGAAGGCCCGGCTGGATGCCATGTTGGGCGTGCTGCCCAGCTACACCGCGCTGGGCATGGCCAGCCTGCTACCGCACCAGCGCCTGGCCTACAAGGGCAATGCCTCGCTAGACGTGACGGTCGATGGCCAGCCGTCGTCGACGCTGGAACAGCGCTCGGCCATCCTGGCGGCACACGGCGGCGTGGCGATCGGCCGCGACGCGCTTATGGAGAAGGGCAAAGACAAGGGCCGCGAGTTCGTCAAGCCGCACAAGGTCGTCTACATCTATCACGACCTCATCGACATGATCGGCGACAAGCGTGGGTCCGAGACCAAGACCTTCGAAGCGACGGCGAATGCCATCAAGGAACTGTCCGAGCTGGTGAGCTTCATCGTCAACAACCTGAACGGCTCAACCATCTTCGTGACGGCCGACCACGGATTCATGTACCAGGAGTCGGCGTTGGATGAGGCAGACCGGCACACCGTCGAAGAAGGCATGCCGGGCGTGTTGAAGCCCAAGAAGCGCTACATCCTGGGCCGCGGCATGTGGCCGATGCAGAACGCCTGGGCCGGCAACACGGCCACCACGGCGGGCACGGATGAAGGCACGGGCAGCCTGGACTTTCTAGTGCCCAAGGGCGCCGGACGCTTCCACTTCGTCGGCGGGGCGCGCTTTGTGCATGGCAGCGCCATGCCGCAAGAGATCGTCGTGCCGGTGATCGTCGTGAAGGAGAGCGACACTGAGAAGGCCAAGACGCGGCAGGTGGAGGTGAGCTTGCTCGGGTCCAGCAACAAGGTGGTCACGAACAAGCAGCGCTTCGAGTTCATCCAGACCGAAGCGGTGTCTGAGCGCGTGTTGCCTGTGACGCTGCTGCTGTCCATCCGCGACGGCGACCAGTCCATCAGCGACGAGCAGATCCTGACCTTCGACAGCACCTCACCGATGCTCGACGAGCGCAAGCGCTCGGTGATGCTGACGCTGGCCGCCGGCAGCTACGACCGCACGAAGGACTACTTCCTGGTCGCGCGAGACGCGAAGACCAAGGCCGAGGCCTGGCGGGCGCCGCTGCGCATTGACCTGGCTTTCAGCAATGACTTTTAGGGGCCACCATGGCTGATGACACCGCACAGGCCAGTTCGACATCCGCCGCCACCATCGACCCGGGCCTGGACAAGCTGCTCAACGAGCGCTTTGCCGGGCGTGTGGTGCGCAAGGATCTGACCAAGCTCATCAAGGAAGGGGCCAACGTTCCCGTCTACGTGCTGGAGTACCTGCTGGGCATGTACTGCGCGTCTGACGACGCCGAGA
>CAZBKC010000487.1:0-1234 GCA_964492345.1 uncultured Steroidobacter sp.
CCAGCAGCTCACGATGACTCCGCAGCTGCAACAGGCCATACGCCTGCTGCAGCTCCCCGTACTCGAACTGCAGGCGCAGATTCGCGAAGCACTCGAAAGCAACGTGATGCTGGAGTCGGAAGACGAGGCCGGCAGCCTCGAAACCGGCGACACCGTTGTCGAGCCGCAGCCGTTCGAGTCCTCCCCGCCCGCACAGTCGCCCGAAGTCGTCGAAGCCCTCCCCGAGACCGAACCCGCCGACGACCAGGACTGGAGCGAGAACCAGATCACCGGGCAGTCCGAGTCACCCTGGTCTGGCGAAGACCATACGCAGGATTTCTCCGACAGCAGCGGCGAAACGCTGCAGGAACATCTCACCTGGCAGCTGGAGATGGCGCACCTCAACGAACGCGACCGGCGGATCGGCGCCGCGATCATCGACGCCATCAACGACGACGGCTATGTGATCGAACCGCTCGATGAGATCGCCCGCAACCTGCAGCCGGAAGTCACTGCGTCCGTCGACGATCTCGAACGCGTGCTGCTGCATGTCCAGGCCATGGATCCGCCGGGCGTCGGCGCGCGCTCCGTCAGCGAGTGCATTCAGCTGCAGCTGCGACAGCTCGACCCGGATACACCCGGCCGCGAGACGGCGCTGCAGATTGCAGAGAGCTGTCTCGATCAGGTTGCTGATCACCAGTACTCGCTCCTGCGCCGCCAGTTGCGGGTGTCGGAGGAGGAACTGGAACACGCACTGGTACTGGTCCGTGCCTGCCAGCCGCGCCCCGGGTCCAGCGTGCATTCCGTTCCGGCCGAATACATCGTTCCGGACGTCTTCGTCCGCCGCACCGAGCGCGGCGGTTGGGCCGTCGACATCAATCCTGCCAGTCTGCCTCGCATCCGCGTCAATCAGGGCTATGCGAGCCTGATCGGCCGGTCGTCCGATCACGCCATGCTGCGCACACAGTTGCAGGAAGCGCGCTGGCTGATCCGCAGTCTCGAAATCCGCAACGACACGCTGTTGAAAGTGGCGCGCTGCATCGTGCAACGCCAGTCGGCATTCCTCGAGAACGGCGACGAATACATGCAGCCGATGATCCTCAAGGATGTCGCCGAAGCCGTCGAGATGCACGAGTCGACCATTTCGCGCGTTACCACGAACAAATACATGCACACCCATCGTGGGGTGTTCGAGTTCCGATACTTCTTCTCCAGCCACGTGGCGGCCAGCGACGGCACCGAAATGTCGTCGACC
>CAZBKC010000487.1:1244-2286 GCA_964492345.1 uncultured Steroidobacter sp.
CTCCGACAAGCCGCTGTCCGACAGCCGCATCGCGGAGATCCTGTCGCAGGAAGGAGTTCAGGTCGCCCGCCGTACCGTCGCGAAATACCGCGAGGCACTCGGCATTCCGCCATCGAGCGACCGCAAACGGGTTTCGGTGAGATGAGTCAGAACGAAGCGGATGGCGGATGGCGGTTAGCGGATAGCCAGAAGGCGACCGCGTTCTTAATCCCCACCATCTGCGATCCGCTATCCGCCATTCACTTCTCGTAGACAGGAGGCGCCATGCAATTGAACGTCACGGGTCACCATGTCGATGTGACCACATCCCTCAAGGGCTACGTCGAAAAGAAGCTGGATCGCATCGTCCGCCATTCCGATCACGTCATAGACGTTCACTGCATTCTTACCGTCGAGAAACTGCGTCACAAGGCCGAAGCCACCGTGGCACTGACCGGCGCCACCGTCTATGCCGATGCCACCGAACCCGACATGTATGCCGCCATCGACGCGCTCGCCGACAAGCTCGACCGTCGCGTGAAGAAACACAAGGAGAAGCTCGGCAGCCGCTACGCGATCAGGGGATAGGGGATAGCGGTCAGTGATCAGGGGATAGTCAGAACGGAACCCGCGCAAGCCGCGGGGCATTTTCGTCGGACCACGCCTACACCGGTGCACCTTGCATCGCGGTTCCCGGTTACGCGGCATTTTTTCGTCTGACCATCCCCTACCCCCTGATCACCACCCCCCTGGCTCTGCTAGCCTCATCTCATGCGCCTGGTCATCGTCAGCGGCCTGTCCGGCTCCGGCAAAAGCGTCGCCCTGCATATGCTGGAGGATCTCGACTACTACTGCGTGGACAACATCCCCGCGGGCCTCTTGCCCATGTTCATTTCGCACACGGTGCGTTCGCACGAGTCCATTTACGGCTCGACGGCGGTAGGTGTCGATGCGCGCAACCGGCCCGCCGAAATCGCCTCGGTGCCGAAGCTGGTCGACGAACTCAAGCGCAGCGGCGTCGGCTGCGAAGTGCTGTTCCTGCGGGCCAACGAGGAAGTCCTCC
>CAZBKC010000487.1:2296-2815 GCA_964492345.1 uncultured Steroidobacter sp.
CGAAACACGGCGCCGGCATCCGCTGAGTCGCGACGGCACCGGCCTGATCGATGCCATTCGCCAGGAAAAGACCCTGCTGGAACCGATTGCGGACGCGGCCGATCTCGTGCTCGACACCTCGCGCACCAGTGTCCACGACCTGCGCGAACTCATTCGCCAGCGCGTCGCGGGCCGCGCGGGAGACCGGCTGTCGATCCTGTTCGAGTCCTTCGCCTTCCGTCACGGCGTGCCGGACGACGCCGATTTCGTCTTCGACGTCCGTAACCTTCCCAATCCCCACTGGGAACCCGGCCTCGCGCATCTCACCGGCCGGGATGCCGCCGTAGTGGAATATCTCGAGCGCCACCCCATCGTCGCCCGCATGTTCGCCGACATCGTCGGTTTCCTCGAGCACTGGATTCCCGAACTCGTCCGCACCAACCGCAGCTATCTGACCATCGCCATCGGGTGCACCGGCGGACAGCATCGCTCGGTCTATCTGGTCGAGCGGCTGACCGAGCATTTCGCGAAACGCTATCC
>CAZBKC010000488.1:0-2812 GCA_964492345.1 uncultured Steroidobacter sp.
TTCGATGCTCATCATCGACATCGATCACTTCAAGAGCATCAACGATCAGCACGGCCATGCGGAAGGCGATGTCGCTTTGAAACTCGTGGCCGCAACCCTTCGGGATGCGGTTCAGTCGCCGGGTTTTGTCGGGCGTCTTGGCGGTGAAGAATTCGTCGCCGTGCTGCCTGCTACGGGCAGTCAGGAAGCATGCGAGATCGCCGAGGGGATACGCACGCGCGTCATGGCCATCGATTCGCTCAGGTGGCTGGGAGAACGGCGCATCACCGTGAGTATCGGCGTCACATCGTCTGCGGGTGCGACGGGAGCCGTGCATTCCATGCTGCATTGGGCCGACGAAGCGCTGTACGAGGCGAAGCGATCCGGCAGGAACTGCTTCAAGGTGCAGCCGAAGCCGACAAATCCCGAAGCTGCCGGATCATCGCCAGCGCCGCAACAGTCGGTCGCGCAGGTCGGATTTGCCTGAAGCCGTCCGGCTGCGCCGTCATGACTGACCGCTGGCAGTTCTGGATCGATCGCGGCGGTACGTTTACGGACATCATCGCGCGGACGCCGCACGGACAACTCCTCACACGGAAACTGCTGTCTTCCAATCCAGAACGTTATCGCGATGCGGCGGTGCAGGGGATTCGCGATCTGCTGGGTACGGATTCGGGCAAAGACATTCCCGCGGCCACGATCGACTGTGTCCGGATGGGCACGACCGTGGCAACGAATGCGCTTCTCGAGCGCAAGGGCGATCGCACGCTGCTGGTGGTGACGCGGGGATTCGCAGATGCACTGCGCATCGGCTATCAGCATCGACCGAAGTTGTTCGTCAGGCACATCGTCCTGCCATCGATGCTCTATGAAGCAGTGGCAGAGGTCGACGAGCGCCTGGACGCGCACGGCAAGGTCGTGCGTTGCCTGGACCTGGAAAGCGCTCGCGAGCGGCTCGAAGCTGCCGTGGGCAAGGGAATCCGTGGCTGTGCCATCGTGCTCATGCACGGCTATCGATTTCCCGCTCACGAGCTGCAACTGGCGAAGCTGGCGCGTGAAATGGGATTCACCCAGGTATCCGTATCGCATCAGGCCAGCCCGCTGATGAAATTCGTTGCGCGCGGCGACACGACGGTCGTCGATGCGTATCTGTCGCCGGTGCTCAAACGCTACGTCGAGCAGGTGGCGGACGAACTGCCCGCAGTCAAGCTGCAGTTCATGCAGTCCTCCGGCGGGCTCGTCGATGCACGGCACTTCCACGGCAAGGACGCGATTCTCTCCGGGCCGGCGGGCGGCATCGTGGGCGCTGCACGTGCCTCGCTTGCGGCAGGCTTCGACAGGATCATCGGTTTCGACATGGGCGGAACGTCGACGGATGTGACGCACTTTGCGGGCGAGTACGAGCGCGTCTTCGACGCCGAGATCGCAGGCGTGAGACTGCGTGCGCCATTGCTGCAGATTCACACGGTGGCCGCCGGTGGCGGCTCCATCTGTCGCTTCGACGGCGTGCGGCTGCGCGTGGGGCCGGAATCTGCGGGAGCGAACCCCGGCCCGGCCGCTTACCGCCGCGGTGGTCCGCTGACGGTGACCGACTGCAATGTGCTGCTCGGCAAGTTGCAACCCGATCTGTTTCCGCATCTGTTCGGCGACAGCGGCGATCTGCCGCTCGATGCACAGGCGGTTCGCGACCGCTTCAAGGAACTGGCAGCGAGCATGGCCGCAACTACCGGCCGGTCGCACGAGCCGGTAGCGCTCGCCGCAGGCTGCATTCGAATCGCAGTGGAGAACATGGCGAACGCCATCAAGAAGATCTCCGTGCAGCGCGGCTACGATGTGACGAACTATGCGTTGACCTGCTTCGGCGGTGCGGCGGGTCAGCATGCGTGCCTGGTCGCGGATGCGCTTGGAATGCAGACCGTGTTCATGCATCCGCTGGCGGGCGTGCTGTCTGCCTATGGCATCGGGCTCGCCGATGTCATCGTGCTGAAGCAGCAGGCAGTCGAAGCGACTTTGTCACCCGCCAGCCTGGCAGCGGCAGCCAGCACTTTCGGAACCCTTGAGGCTGAAGCGCGAGACGACCTGCAGCGGCAGGGAGTTTCCAGGGACGCCATTCGCACGATTCGCCGTGTGGCAGTGAAATACGAAGGCACCGACAGCACACTGCAGTTGCCTGCACCGGCAGCCGGCGGTGAAGAGGCGGCAGGGCAGGTCCGGGTTGCATTCGAGTCGCAGTATCGGGCGCGTTACGGATTTCTCATGTCAGGCCGCGCCCTGGTCATCGAGTCCATTTCGGTGGAGGCCATCGGTGCCAATGAGATCGTGGGCGGTGTACTCGACACTGGCGGTCGACGCAGCGGAAGCCTGCAGCCGATCGCCTGTCGCGACGTATTTCTGGAGGATCGCCGTCAGTCGGTGCCATTCTTCGATCGCGATGCCTTGCTGGCAGGTGATGTGATCGACGGTCCTGCAGTGATTTGCGAGTCGAATACGACGACGGTCATCGAGCCTGGCTGGCGGGGCGAAGTGACCCGGCAGAACTGCGTGGTGATGCGCAGGGTGCGGCCGCTGCAGCGGGAGAAGGCCATGGGAACCGACGCCGATCCCATCCTGCTCGAAGTGTTCAACAATCTGTTCATGTCGATCGCCGAACAGATGGGCATCGCGCTGGCCAACACGGCGACGTCGGTCAATATCAAGGAGCGGCTCGATTTTTCCTGCGCCTTGTTCGACCGCGACGGTCAACTGATCGCGAATGCTCCGCACATGCCGGTGCATCTGGGCTCGATGGGAGAATCGGTCCGGGAGATTCTGCAACGTCGTGAAGGCACGATGG
>CAZBKC010000489.1:0-2808 GCA_964492345.1 uncultured Steroidobacter sp.
CTTGGCGTAGGCGATGTTGTGTGCGTTGGCCTGCATTGTGGCATACCAAATTGTCATGTCAATACACCAGCAAAGAAATGTGGCATCAAAATAATCCCCTGCTTTTTCCTGCGGAGAGCATCCTAGATCTCGTCGCCTCATGGATTCCTCCGGGGTAGATCTCGCTGCAGAGTGACTAGTCCGCAAAACCATTTGCATACCAACTCATAGTTGTGGCATACTTAAATCCATGGACATCAATCCCCCAGAAAGCCCGACCGAGTTGGATCCCCTGGCCGTCGCCGACGAGGCCCGCCCGCGCGGCGGGCGGTCCTCCGAAATCCGCGCGACGCTGCAGGAAGACATCGAAAGCGGCAAGCTGGCCCCCGGCGACATGCTTGACGAGCGCGCGCTGGCCGAGCGCTTCCAGGTCTCGCGCACACCGGTTCGCGAAGCGCTGCAGCAACTTGCCGCGCTTGAACTGGTGCGCATTGCGCCGCGTCAGGGCGTGAGCGTCGCGCGGGTGTCGATCGGCAAGCTGCGCGCGATCATGGAAGCGATCGGCGAACTTGAAGCGGCCTGCGCCAAGCTCGCGGCGCGGCGTGTCGACGACGACTTGCGGCGCCGGCTCGACGACGCGCTCGCGCGCTGTCAGGACGCCGCCATCAACGGCGGCGCCGCCGAATACGCGTTGGCGAACAGCATCTTCCACGAAGCCATCTATGCCGGCAGCCGCAACGAATACCTGGCCGAGCAGATCCGCGTCGCGCGCCGCCTGGCGCAGCGCTACCGGCCTAGAGACTTCCAGAACCCGGCACAGATCAACAAGTCGCTGCAGGACCACCTGAAGATCGCTCGTGCCATCCAGTCCGGCGACGAGGCGCTCGCCGCGCAGGCGATGGCGCTACACGTGCCGGCCGGATCGACCGGCTTCTCGGAATTCCTGGCCGCGGTGCCTGCCAGCTTCTTCGAAACCGACACGGGAGGTGCCTGATGGGCCGTTCGATCGAAGTCCCCGGCATCGGCCACAACGCGCCAATCCCGCTCGGCGCACGCGTCGGCAAGCTGCTGTGTTCGTCGGGCATCGCAGGCAAGGATGCCGCGACCGGCCAACTTGCCGCCGACCCCGGGCAGCAGGTGGTGCATGCCTTCGCCAACCTCGAGAAGCTGCTCGCCGCGGGCGGCGCGACGCTGGCCGATGTCGTCAAGCTGACGATCTACGTCAATGACGACAGCCAACGCGCGGCCATCAACACCGAGTGGCAACGCTGCTTCCCCGACCCGCATGACCGCCCCGCGCGGCACACCCTCACCTACGCACTGCAGCACGGCATGGTGCTTCAGCTCGAATGTTTGGCCCTGATCCAGAAAGGTTGACCCCGTGATCATCGACTCCCACGCCCATATCGTTATGCCGCCCGAGAGCTTCCGCTTCATGGCGGAACTGATCGGCGGACGTGCCAACCCCCACACGCTGCCGAAGATCGCCGACACCTCGGTGCGCAAGGTGGCCGAAGAACTGGTGAAGACGATGGACTCGGTCGGCACCGACCTGCAGTTCATCTCGCCGAGGCCGTACCTGCAGATGCACTCGGTCAAACCGGGCAAGGTGAGCGAGCTGTGGTCGCGCCACTGCAACGACCTGATCGCTCGCTTCGTCGAGATGTTCCCGGACCGCTTCCGCGGCGTCGCCGGCCTGCCGCAGTACATGGACGAGCCTCTCGAGCAGCGCGCCATCCCCGAGTTGCGCCGCTGCGTCAAGGACCTGGGCTTTGTCGGCTGCCTGATCAACCCCGACCCGACCGAAGGCGCGGGGCCGACGCCGCCGGGCTTGGGCGATCCGTTCTGGCACCCGCTGTACGCGGCGATGGTCGATCTCGACGTGCCCGGGTTGATCCACTCGGCCGGCAGCTGCAGCGCGCGCGAAAGCTACACGCTGAAGTTCATCAACGAGGAAAGCATCGCCATCGTTTCGCTGCTCGGCGCCAAGACCTTCGACGCCTTCCCGGCGCTGAAGATCGTCGTCGCCCACGGCGGCGGCGCCATCCCCTACCAGATGGGACGCTTCCGCTCGTGGACCGCGCGCAAGGGCGAAGCGGTCAGCTTCGACGAGCAGTTGAAGAAGCTGTACTTCGACACCTGCAACTACAGCAAGGAAGCGATCGAACTGCTGATCCGCGTCGCCGGCTCCGACAACGTGCTGTTCGGCACCGAGAAGCCCGGCACTGGCAGCGCGCGCGATCCGGTCAGCGGGCGCGACTACGACGACATGAAGCCGGTGATCGAAAGCATCGAGTGGCTGACGGCGCAGCAACGCGCAGACATCTTCGAATGCAACTGCAAGCGCGTCTACAACCGCGCCTTTGCCGCCTACAAGGAGCAATGAGATGCCGATGACCCGCGAAGACAACGACCTGCTGACCCGCGTCGAAAACGGCGCGCCGATGGGCGAGATGATCCGCCAGCATTACTGGATCCCAGCCATCCCGTCGAGCAAGCTCGACGCCGGCGGCCGGCCCTACCGCGTGCGCCTGCTCGGCGGCGACTACGTGGCCTTCCGCGGCCCCGACGGCGAGGTCGGCGTGGTCGACGAGCGCTGTCCGCATCGCGGCGCCTCGCTGGCACTGGCCCGCAACGAAGACGGCGGTCTGCGCTGCATCTACCACGGCTGGAAGACGAACGTGAAGGGCGAGATCGTCGAGGCGCCCAACCATGCCGGCGACCAGCAGCAGTTCTGCAAGCACGTGCGCGTCAACCGCTATCGGGCGGTCGATCGCGGCGGCATCGTCTGGGTCTGGCTCGGCAAGGGCGACAAGGCACCGAAGTTCC
>CAZBKC010000490.1:0-2799 GCA_964492345.1 uncultured Steroidobacter sp.
CGCATTACCGCTACGAGCCGCGGCCCGTGGCCGTGGCTCGCGGCAACGAGAAGGAGTGTGGCTCATATTGCCTCCTGTGGGTTACGTGGAAGTGCGGTTTTGCGCAGCGGCTTTAGACGGTCGGCCAGTCGTCGGCCGCACGATTGTTCCCGGTTCGACCGGGCGATAGAGGAAGTGGCTGCCGCCGCAGTTCTCGCGCTGCAGCAGGCCCCGGCCGCCCCAGTCGTGGACGGTGGCGATGCACACGCCGAGTTGCTTGGCCAGCACCTTGGCCGCCAAGTAGCCCCGTACGCGCAGCCGCTCGATGCGGCTGCTCAGGTGATACCGGCGCCGCAGGCGGCAGACCTTCTGGTACGTGAAGGGCTCCTGCCGCCAGTTGCCGTACCCCATCTCGTTGAGCCGCCTGGCGGCTTGGGCATCATTGCAGGATTCGAGCAGGCGATCGATCTCGGCGATGACCTCGCGGGTTGTCTTGCGCACCGCCGCGATCGTCTTGGTGCGATCGACCTGGATCGTTTCAACCTGGCCGCCACGCCAGCGTATGCCGGCGGTGATGTGGGCGGGTCCAGCGGTGATCGTGACATCTTCGATCAGCAGGGCCAGCATCCGCTTGCGCTCGACGGCGGCGGTTCGAGGATCGTTCCAGACCCGAGGGAAGTCGCGCGCCAAGGCGGTGATGCGTTCACGCGCCTGGGCGTCCAGTGTCATGCTGTCGGCCTGCCGTTGTGCGTCATGGCTTTGCTGCAGGGCGCCGATCTGACGCAGGCGGTCGTTCCAATCGGCCTCCAGTGCATCGGCCACCAGGCGGTTGTCCGGATCGACCTTGAGGTAGCGCCGGCGTGCCAGATCGGCCTCGTAGCGAGCGCGCTCAAGCTGCTTGCCCCGCAGCACGTCGACCTGCTCGATGCGGGCGGCAATCTCATCGCGGACTTGCACCGCCACCTCCAACGCGGTGGGGGCGACCTTGTCCAGCAGCAAGTCGCTGATCGCCGCGTCGAGCGTGCGACCTTGAACGCTCTGGCACGCCTTGGCAGCGCGACGCACTGAGGCCTCCAGGCATTGGTAGTTGGCTACCGGGCCGCCCCGTGTCTGTTGGTAACGCGTTCGCATGCGGGCGCCACATCGCCCACACAGAATGCGTCCCTGGAGCAGGCCAACCCCTTCCCGGGGCACACTGCCGCGAGACGCGATGCCGAACGAGACACTGTTCTGACGCAGCGTGACTTGGTTGCGCTCGAACTCGTCCCAGGTGATGTAGCCCGGGTGTGCCTGGCGGATCAGCGTGTGCCACTGCTCGCGCGGCACCTCCAGCAGATGCGTGCGCAGGTTCGCGTCGTAGCTGGTTCGCCGTCGTCCGTAGACGAAGGCGCCGGCATAGCGCGGGTTGTGCAGGACCTCGGTCACACGGCGGTGGTCGATCGCGCCCCAGAGTACGTCACCCTTGCCCAGGCCACGCTGCAGGCGTCGCGGGAAGCTCACGCCTTCATGCGCGAATCGGCGCACGACAGCGCTGGCCGCACCTGTTTGGCGATAGGTCTCGAATAGGAACTCCAGCGCGCCACGGATCTGCGCATCCGGGTCGAGCGCGACCGCGCCGTTGGGCGTGTAGACCAGCCCCACCGGCAGCGGCACCTCCAACTCGCCGCGGCGAGCCTTGTTGGATATCCCGCCTTGCAGGCGCGCTTTCAGGATGTGCAACTCTGCCTCGCTCATCGCGCCCTTCAATCCCAGCAGGAGCCGATCATTGAAGTGCGCCGGGTCGTAGACACCGTCCTCGTCGAGGATCAGTGTGCGGGACAGTGCCGCCAGTTCGAGTAACCGGTGCCAGTCGGCGTTGTTGCGCGCCAGGCGCGAGACCTCCAGGCCGAGCACGATGCCCGCCCGCCCCATGGCCACCTGCGACACCAGATGCTGGAAGCCATCGCGGTTCTGAGCGGCCGCGCCGGAGATGCCGAGGTCGTTGTCGATGGTGTGCACTCGATCCAGCGGCCAGCCCAGCGCCTCGGCGCGCTCGCGCAGGGCGTATTGGCGTTGCGTGCTCTCGGTGTTCTCCAGCACCTGGCGCAGGCTGGACTGCCGAACGTACAGGAACGCATCGCGGCGCAGATGATCAACGGTGACCTTGTGGGCGAAGCTCTCACACGACATGACTCACCTCCTGTTGACAGAACAACACCATGTTGGCCAGCAGCCGAACCAGGACCGGATCTGCCGTCGACCCGCCTACCGCCGGGCCTGCGCGAACACCTGTCATGCCAGACCCGCCCGTTCCAGCGGCGGGCTGGCGGCACACGACATCCAAGCCGCCGAACAGGCCGTGGTAGACCACCGCGGCCAGGCCCTCCGGGCGCGCCTGCGAGCGCAGCACGGCCCCGCGCAGGCTTTCGTAGGCATCGATCTGCCGGGCCGTGTCGTCTTGCACGGTGACATCCGCACCGGGGTCTTGGGCTAGCGTTTTTTTTTCCTCGCCAGGGCGCGTTCGATGCTGCGCGGATGAACGACCAGTTGCAGTTCGTCGCGCACGGTCTGGGCCAGTGCCCGGGCGTGCAGAGCCTTGTCGGCGTCCTGGCGAGCGCTGATGAAGGCCATGACTTCCTGGGTCAGCTTGTGCGCGCCCTTCGGACCACGCTGGCCCGGCAACAGCCCGGCGATGCCGGCGCGCGTAAAGCCGGCCAACGCCTGGTAGAAGGCCTGCCGCGACATGCCGTACGTGGCGGCAGCCTGGGATTTGGTCGCACCGTCACGGCTGACCTCTCGAAGCATTTCGTACTTGACCCGCGCGATCTCGTGCAGGTCAAG
>CAZBKC010000491.1:0-2796 GCA_964492345.1 uncultured Steroidobacter sp.
GCGACGGATCGGTCGGCAGGTTCTGTTCGTCGCGGAAGTCCGCGTTCTCCTTCTCGAGTGCAGCAGCTTCCTCTTCGCTGATGACGAGCCGGGTGCCGAACTTCGTGTCGCGCTCCACCGGTGTGAGCGTCGCATTGGTCCAGATGCCCTGCAGATCGGGCTGGCCCTGGTCCGTGCGCGGTACTTTCCAGCCCGGCTGCACTTGCGGTTCGCTGCCGGCGCCGGACGCATCGAGCATGCCTGCTGCCAGCGCAGCGGCAGCGATCAGTCGCCCTGAAAAAATCATTGCTTACCCCCGATTCGAAGTGTTTCTGGTGGGTCTCGAAATGGATACCAGAAATTCTATGTCGCACTGCAGGTCGGCGGCGAGGCGCGCTCAACAGTGCGAATTACTGGGAGAATATGGCACAGGACGCCGGTCCAGTCACCGGAAAGGTGTCGCCAATGGTCTTCGAGACGCCGTGCCGACATTTCTAAACACACATCGAGGCGCGGGATCTGGCCGCCATGACGGCATTGCGCGCAGTTCCGACCCGCAGGTTGATTGTGGGGGCCAACTGCATTCTCTATGCTCGGCCGCCACACGCGCTCTCGGATTCTAAGAACACACAGGGGACACCGACTTGGCCACGACGACGGCATCTCTCGCGGGCGGCACGACCGACGCCCAAAGCTACGGATCTCCCGGCTATCGGCTCTACGTGCTGATCATGCTGACGCTGGTCTACACGCTGAATTTCATCGACCGCAACCTGGTGAACGTGATCGCGCAGCCGATCATCCAGGAGTTCCAGCTCTCCGACAGCCAGTATGGATTCCTCAACGGTCCGCCCTTCGCCATCTTCTATGCGCTGATGGGCATTCCCATCGCCATGGCGGCGGACCGCTACAACCGCGTGGTGATCGTCGCGATCTGTATCGCCATCTGGTCGCTGATGACGGCGCTGTGCGGCTTCGCCACGTCGTTCATGTTCCTGCTCGTCGCGCGCATCGGTGTGGCGATCGGCGAAGCCGGCAGCACACCGCCGTCGAATTCCATCCTTGCCGACTACTACAAGCCGAAGAATCGCGCCGCGGCGCTCGCCGTGTTCGCCATGGGCGTGACGATCGGTTCGGCGCTGGCGAACTATTTCGGCGGGCCCATCGCCCGCAATCTCAACGGGCCGGCACTGCAGCGTCTGTTCGAAGGCTGGGGCTGGGACTGGATGGTCGGTGTGACTGACTGGTCGCAGATCGCCGGCTGGCGTGTCGCCTTCGTCGTCATCGGTGCGCCCGGTCTGATCGTCGGTCTCATCACGCTGCTGACGGTGAAGGAGCCGCCTCGCGGCTTTTCCGATCCGCCCGGGACGTTGAAGGGGCAGCGTGCGAGCATCCGCGAGACGCTGCAGGAGCTTGCCGGCAAGTCGACATTCTGGAACATGGCGCTCGGCGCATCGATCATCGCGCTGGTGGGCTACGGACTGGTGGGCTTTCAGGCGCCGCTGACGCAGCGCCTGCACGGCGTCGATGCGGGAACGTATGCGATCCGGTTCGGCGGACCGCTCGCCATCGTCGCGGCCCTCGGCACGTTCGCCGGCGGCCTCGTCGTGCATCGGCTGACGTCACGCGTTTCTTCCGCAGTTGCGCTCGTGCCTGCCGCGGGCGTGCTGATCTCGGTGCCGCTCTACATCTTCGCCTTCACGCGCCCGACCGAAGATCTCTACACGGTGCTGCGCCCGGTCTGGTGCGTCGCCGCCTTCTTCCACTACATGTACCTGGGCTCGCAGTACACGATCGGGCAGGGCGTCGTCAGCCAGCGCTCGCGCGCATCGGCCATCGCCATCCTGCTGCTGCTGGTCGCGCTGATCGGTAATGGCATCGGCCCGCTGCTGGTCGGCTGGCTCAGCGACACGTTCATGAACATGGAAATGGCCAAGGCGAACGCCGGCGACCTGCTCACCGCCGAACTGTGCCGCAACGTCGCCGAAGTGGCGAAGCTCGCAACCGAACAACAGGTCATCTGTCGCGGCGCCTACGCGGAAGGACTCAAGCTGTCGATGATCGCGACGACGCTGCTCTTCATCCCCGCAGCCGTGTTCTTCTATCTGTCGTCACGCACGCTGCACAAGCACATGCTGGCGAAGGCGGTGTGAGGAGAAGAGAGAAGAGGCCGCAAAAGACCGCATAAAAGAAATGGAGAGATCGGAAGAAATCCATTGTTCTTTTATGCGGTCTTTTGCGGCTCTTCCCTCCGTTCTATCCCGCCCGCCGCAGCCTGCGGCGTTTGAAATCCGCGATTACTTCCCGCGCCGCGTTGTGTCCCGGTGCGCCTGTTACGCCGCCGCCGGGGTGGGTGCCTGAGCCGCACATGTAGAGGCCGGGCAGGGGGCCGCGGTAGTTGCCGTGGCCGAGGGTCGGGCGGGCGGAGAACATCTGGTCCAGGCTCAGGGCGCCGTGGAAGATGTCGCCGCCGATCAGGCCGAAGGTGCGTTCCAGGTCGAGTGGGCTGTTGATCTGGCGGCCGAGCACCGCGGCTTTGAAGTTGGGCGCGTGGCGGTTGACGGTATCGATCATGAGATCGGCGACGGTCTCGCGATGTGCGTCCCACGATGCGCCGTTCGGCAACTGCGGTGAGACGTGCTGACAGAAGAGGCTCGCGACATGCTGGCCGGGCGGTGCGAGGCTGTCGTCGAGCGTCGAGGGAATCAGCATCTCCACGATCGGCTCCTTCGACCAGCCGTGCGTGCGCGCATCGAAATAGGCCTGTTCCATGTAGCGCAGCGTCGGCGCGATGATGATGCCGGCCGTGTGATGCGG
>CAZBKC010000492.1:0-2786 GCA_964492345.1 uncultured Steroidobacter sp.
ATATCCGAGTCCGACAGGAGCTTCCTGACATCGTCGCGAAATCCCAGCAGACTGACGCTGCCGCCCAGGCCCTGCTCTGCAATCTGCTTCTCTAGCGCGGATCGCAGCTCACCCTCGCCGACGATCAGGACTTCCACGCTGACCCGTTGCGAGGCAAGCAGGCCCGCAGCAGCGATGAGATCTGCCTGAGCTTTCTGCTCAGACAAACGTGCAACGTTGAGCACCCGAATCGACTGATGCGCAGCATCGGTATACCGCTCAGCCTCGTAGTCAGCCAGTACGATGCCGTTCTTGATCACCCGAGTGTGTTCGGGGCGTACGCCGTTCTCGAGCAGAATCCGCTGAATCGGATCGGACACCGCAACAACCGCTCTATAGCGGCGGTACAAGCGTTTCTCGATGGAGATCATGAAGCGCATCTTCCATGGCGCGTAGCTGTCCATGAACCACAGGTGACAAGTCGCCACGACCTCGATGCCCGTCAGCTTGCCGATGAGGTACGCGAATACGCCTGGCTTGTAGCCATGGCAATGGATCGCGTCGATGCGCAGCGCCCGCAGCCGTCTCGCAACCAACAGCAGATCGAAAGGCACCCACTTGTTCGAGATCCTGATCCGGTGCGCTTCGATGCCGTGAGCTGCAGCGACATCGACCAGATCGACCCGCTCATCCGTTCTCTGGACGATGCAACCCACTACGGGGACGAACCTGCCGTCGGCTTGCATCTCCCGCGAGAGATTGAGAATGACACTCTCGGCGCCGTAGATACCGGCGGATTCGATGAAGTGCATGATCCGGCGCCGAGCCGGCGCTGCAGTCGCCCCGCTCATCGCCTTCGGTAGATCCTGTACTTCAGGCCGTCATCGCCACCGCCTGCGCCGGTCTTCACTGCAATGAACTCGAACTGCGTGTCCAGCAGTTCGCGGACGGTGGGAGCACGCTCGAGATCGAACTTGTCCTGGACCAGCAGGAACTGAATCGCGTCCCACCCGACGACCTCGCCGAAGACTTCCGGCGGCGCGCTGTGGATATCATAGAACTCATAACCCGGCTCGAACTTGCTATCGAGCATGTCGAAGAGCATGAGCGTCGTGCGCTCCTCCCAGTTCTTCACGTGTCGCTCGGTGAACGACACGCCGTCCGCCCGATCCTGATCAAGCAGATGCTGAACGATCTGCCGCGTGCGGACCATGCATTGCGTGTTCTTCGGTTCCGTCAAGGCGTCGTAGCCGAGCACATAGAACGGACGCTCGCGCGCATTCTCGGCAGCCCATTCCTGCAACTCCCGATACGGCGCACTCCGCAGATCGGAGATCTGTTTAGCGGACTGCGCGCCCAGCACTGCGAGCATTGCAGCGGCCGCCGCGAATCCGGCAGTCCGGGCCCGCAGGCTGCTGATCGCATAGACCGCCATGAGATAGAACACAGGCAATGCAGGAAGCATCCAGTAGGCGCGCATCTGTCGTATCGAAGCGAACAGGAGCAACCAGCCCACCGCCACCACGGCGATGGTTCCGATGCGCTCTGCATCCCTGGCGCCCCGCCCGACGAACGCCATCCAGATGCCCGCAAGCGACGCAGGAACGACGATCCAGCCGGTGCCGCGCAGGAGCGTCACGAACTGCTCGCCCCACTGAATCCACGGGGACGCATCGTCCTTGACGTTCGCCATGCGCAGCTTGAGGTACATGAGCGGATCGAACAGCGGCGATCCTGCGGCGACGCAGAAGAAGAATCCCGAAATGCCGGCGAGCAACACGAATTTCCCCAACCCATTGCGCAATCCATGGACACGCAGCAGATCCATGCTCAGGAAGACTGCCAGGAACGCACCGTGAAGCTTCTGACCGCCGGCGATCCCCAGGAACACCGCGCTCGCGACTAGCCAGCCGGTCTGGCGACCCCCATCCGACCGCAAATAGAGCAACAGCCCCAGCGCACAATAGAAAGTCAGGAAGGAGTCGGGCCGAGCAACGATGCCCGACCACAAGGTGTTGTAGGAAAGGACATACATCGCCGCGACGATGACGGCAGCCCACCCTGCCCATCGGTCGGCGAGCACGTGGCGGGCGATGCGGTAGATCAGCCATGCAGAGACCAGATCCACGACCAGCGTGAACCATCGATACGCAAGCACGTAGGCACCGGGATCGGCGTAGAAATCGCGATAAGCATCTGCAACGAGATTGACGCCAAGACCGGTCCCGACGAGCCCGCAAAGGACTTTGGCGACGTAGACGGCAATGCAGACGAAGCCGTAGAGCCAGCTCTCAATGTACATGCGCTGCGGCGGTGCCTGGCCGAACCAGACCAGGAAGCCGCCTTCGAACGCCGTATCGTCATCGACAGTGATGTGCGGCGCACCCACGCCGATGACGCTGATACGCAGCAGGATCGCGACGGCGAACACCGCCAGCAGACCGAACGTCGTCGGCTTCTTCAGGCTGTCGAGGAGTGCCTGCATTGTCTTGTTGCCATTCATTTCAATTGATCCCGCTCCGGTTCCTGCGCACCCGCGAACGCCCACCACTTGTTCCCCGCGAAGTTTGCTATGAGCGAAGCGCCGATCGCACCGATCTGCGCGATCTCAGGAGCGAGGCCCGCGCTCTGCACGAGGTACCGCAAGACCAGCAGGTTGATCCCGAGCGAGACGACGTTAACAGCCGCGAACCGCAGGAACTCCTTCGGGTTCGCGCGCGTCGCGACCCTGAACGTCCACAACCGGTTCATGATGTAGCTGTTCGCAACGCCCGCGCCGTATCCGATCGCCGATGCTGCCAGCATCG
>CAZBKC010000493.1:0-2776 GCA_964492345.1 uncultured Steroidobacter sp.
TGCCGTGTGCCTGCCGCGACGACTCAAGGATCCGCTGATCTCCGGCACGATCGAGTGGCTGGTGTGCGAGGCAGCTGCATCGGCGGATGCGTCGGTGCCCGGACCGTGAGGATAACCTTCAGGGTCTGTCCGTCGTAATCCCGCTCGCCCGCAGGGATCTTCACACCGGCGACTGACGAAAAGCTGAAGATTGAACTGCTGGGCCAGCATCTCGACGACCAGCTGCCGGTATTCGACTGCGACGCCGGCCGGTGCGCGCAACTCGATGTCGTAACGCGGATGGTCCAACCAATCCACATCGCCTCTCACGTCCCGGTTGTCGACCCCGTAGACATGGCCTATCAGCTCTCGCAAAGACACATTGCGTGCGTACACAAAGTCATTTCGCGCGGCAATGAACTTCGGCGCGTCGTACTCGCTGAGCCGCAGCGCCATCGCACCTGCCACCGGCGTCGTCTGTGCCGTCGACAGCACGACCACGCCTGAGGCCACCGGTATCGCAACGCAGCTTGCCAATGCCGCAGCCAGCAACAGGCGTTTCGCAGGCCCGAGGCGGGCGAGACGACGGAAGCTCATGATGGCCCGGACGCGTGCCTTCAGATCTCCATCCGTGGCGCGTGCTGCCACCACGAACCGCGATTCCACCGAATGCCGGCACACACGCAGGATGGCCTCCGCGTAGACCTTCGGTTCGCAGCCGCCGTGCAGCGCAGCTTCGTCGCACGCCCGCTCTCTCGCTTCGATGAGTCGCGCGCCGATGCACCACACCAGCGGATGAAACCAGAAGACGATCTCGACGGCTGTATGAAACGCCGCCGCCAGGTTGTCGCGCCGCCGCACATGCCAGAGTTCATGCGCGATGACGGCATTCAGCTGCGCCGGACTGAGATCCGACAGCAGGCGCGTGGGTAGCAGCAGAACAGGGTCCCTGAGGCCGATCAGCGCCGGCTCGATCCCCTCCACCGTGCAACGCACGGGCAACGGCGCCTTGAGACGACAGGGAATGCTGGTTCGCAGCAATGCACGTGCGCGAAACCAGCCGACGATCCATCGCAGCAGCAGGCCTGTACTGACCAGAAGCCAGATACCGCCCATCACATTCAGACTGTCGGTACTCACCGGATCGACGACGATCGTCAGGTCGGTGAGCGGGCTGGCCATGTCCTGCACCAGGGGCAGCCACACCGATTCATCCTCTGTCTGCCAGACAATCCGGCTGCCGAGCGACGCCAGCCAGGAAAACGGCACCAGAAATTTCAGCGATGCCGCCAGCCAGATCCAGTACTGGACGCGCGCCGGTTCGCGGCGAAGCACGAATACAAGCAATGCCGCGCCGGCCGCAAACCAGGTCGATTGCCAGAGGTGATCGACCAGCGCATTCACTATGGCTTCTCTTTTCTATCCAGATCGCGCAGCAGCTTTTCGGCCTCCCGCACGTCGTCCATCGTGAGCTTGCCGGTTTCGATCAGGTGAGCCATCACCGGCTGTGAGCGGCCGCCGAACAGGCCGAGGAGATCGTCGATCAGACGACGCTGTGCAGCGTGGCGGGAAACAGTGGCTTCGAAGATGTGCGCATTGCTGATCTTCTTCACGCGCCGGACGGCGCCCTTTGCCTCCAGGCGATTCACCATTGTCTGCACCGTGGTGTATGCGGGGCGGCCGCGCTTCGGCAGGAAGTCATGGACCTCGCGGATCGACGAGGCGCCGTTGGTCCACAACGCTTCCATGACCTTGAGTTCGAGCCTGGAGATTCTTGGCGAGGGCATGCAGTCGTATCCGGATAGACCTGCGCTGAGACTACGACGGATGTCGTATATCCCGCAAGCGCATGCCAGGACTCTAAAGAGACTGCTGAGCGACCAGCGCGACGACCCTGAGCTTCGGCCCCGCGATCGCCAGGCTTCCTGGCGAACAGAAGAGACGATTGCTGACCACGCGCACCCGGATGTGGGGCAATAGCTGTCGTCGCAGATTATCCACGAACTCGCAATCGGAAGCAGTCAGCCGCAATCGGGGGTTGCCGGCAAACGAAATCTCCGACCATTCGGCAGGAAACCGCTGCAAGTCAGCCGCGGAGGGAAGGGAGACGCCGTTCAGTCTCGCGACGAGTTCGTGCTGGGCGCTGTAGGTCGTCAGCTCTCGCAGATTCTTCTCGTCCGCTTCGATGGGCGACTTGAAAGTCACCGTCAACCGGATCTCACGCGAAGTGCAGTGGCTGCGATCGAGGAGCATGTGAGGGTGCGCCCCGAGCACGTTCATGGCCAACCGGACGTTCCTTTCGAACAGATCGCACGTGTAGAAAGTCGTGCTGCCGCGGTATGACAAAGTAATGCGCTGAGCCTTCCATACCGAGTCGAGCGCCCCGCTCTGGCTGGCGGCTGCCGGCGCCAACCATACACACAGGAAGGCAACCATTGTTGCGCGGGCCGTTCGTGCTTTGCTTCGCATGGCTCCCTACCCGGCTTCCCGACGAGGCGATCCCGGAGGATCGCGACCTCGACGCTATGTCCTCATGTGTAATAGACTCTATTACATCTATAGTAGACTAACAAGACCGAAGAAGAGAGCCGTCGTCCACGGCCTGGCATCTCGACTACCAAAATATTTCATATGAGGTTTACACTACTTCTTTTGTAGTAGATACTTGCCGGCAAAGAACGCTGGAGTCGTCAGTTGACGCCCGCAATGCACCGTGATGACAGCAACGCCAACGCCCCGCCGCTAGCCGGTCTTGGCGGATTCGAGGGGTATCAAGGGAGTAAGTGCTTGATTGAAC
>CAZBKC010000494.1:0-2774 GCA_964492345.1 uncultured Steroidobacter sp.
GTAGAGGCTTCCGGGCCAACTGCTGATGTTCGCGCTCAGTGAGCGAAAGACCGGAGACTGGGTCCGGTCACTCGACGGTTCGATTTGCCTGTTCCGGAGCAGTCGCTGAAGGCGCAGGACGGCGGTCAGCAATGTGGCAACGAAATCGATGGACGGGGCACCCGCCCTCAGCCAAGAGCGGTCCTCGAGACGGCACAACCAAAGCGGTCATCCCGGGCGGTGTAGCGCGAGATGCCCGCTCGGAAGTAGACGTTCGACAACGCATCACATCGTCTGGGCATGGGACCTCAGAGATGCGGTCTACACTGCGTCGGTTTCTAGGAGGGGTAGATGTCAGACGGCGCACTGATGGTGGTGCTCATTTTCGTGACCTGCGGAGTCTTATGGTTGGCCGGAAAGTTCATCATCGGACCGCTTCTTGGCCTGGGCTTAGATGCTGCCGAACGCGTTACCAGGAGCGTAGCAGGGAAGGCTAAGGATGTAGCGGCGAGCACCGGTCACTCTATCGGCGTTCTGGCGCTTCGAGCACAGTCAAAGAAGCTCGTGAAAATGGGGCTGGAAGTTGCAGATCGCACAACGAGTGTTAACGAACTAGGCCTGGATGCAGACCTAAGCAGGAAGAACGACGAGCTTGCAGAAAGAATCGCATCTCGTGCTTTTGATGGGCTTGGGGAGCTACCAAGCACCCTGCCGTCTCCTCAAGTGCTCGCGACATATGCGTTGTTGCAGACCGCGACGGAACTGAGTGCAGGCAACATGAGAGAGAAGCTGCGAATCGCAGGGCAAGCCGTCGCCATGCTGGTGAAAGAAGGCGCCGCTCCGCCAGATGCGTTTTCAGTATTTCTCATGAGGCAGTGCTCCGACTTTGTGGCTCAATTGAACTCTGACGCATTCATCGATGCGTTCGAAAAATCCTGATCACGTTGATCGCCGCGCGATCGTAGCCGCTTGAAGTGCCAGCGAACGTTCGACGTCGCTGGCCGTGAGTGACCGCTCAGGGGCCGGAACGTGCCCGCCTCCGTACCGGCCACCCTCGATTCGGTGTTTTAAGCTCGACGGTCCCGGCCAGCAGCAACCACCGTTAAATGGCTGCTCTCAAGCGAGCGATTTCGTTGATGGCTGGCCCCGCGCACCTTTACGCAGCCACCCGCTGATCCGAACGATCCCTGAAGGAGGGATAACGGCGTTTCAGCAGCCCCGTAAATTGCCCCCTTGCCCACAATTGGCCGCGTGGCCTTGTCAAATTCGATGCAGTCCCGAAGCACCGACGACCTGAAGGTAGGCGGTTCAGTTCAGAAGGTCCTTCTGGCGCCGGCTGGACTTTTCTGCTTGGCCTACACCTCGCAGCGGCAGTCGAATGCCGAATGCGCGGCATAACGGATGCCGCACGTTGTTTATCGAGCTAGGAACTTCCCGCGGCACTTCGGGCCGCGGTTCATAGGGAAACATACGCTTGATGTGAAATGGGAGGAGATGATATGGGCCGCAATCACTATGGGAAAGCCAGGGGTCGCATTCCTTCTAGCGCACGGCTGGCACTCCATCGCCGACATGGTGGTTCGAAGTCACACCGTCTATGCCAGCTTGAGACGCTCGAACGGCTTCTTTGAGAAGAGTTCCCTGTACGGAGCTCTCGACCCGACGGAGAAGGGCGCCACTTCATACTTTATGGGGATGCTGGCTGCGAAGATTCTCGGCGTGCGACTGCTTGGTGTTCCATGGCTATTTCATTTGTCCATGCTGGACTCTCTTGGCGGATATGCGACGTTGGCTTCAAATTCAGAACCTGACCTCATCGGACTCACGCGTAGTCGGCAATGGGTTGTCGCCGAAGCGAAGGGACGTACTGGAAGCTTCAGCCAAAGCGCCATGACCAAAGCAAAGCTGCAGACGCGTCAGCTTCGCCACATCAACGGGCAACTTCCTAACCTTCGGGTCGCCGTTCAAGCGTTCTTCAATTCGAAGATGGAGTGGGCCATCGACGATCCAGATGAACACAACGAGTCGGCGCGCGATCTCAACTTCGATGTAGATAGTGTTTTCGATCGCTATTACTCTGCTGCGATTGGCGCGACAGAGCAGACAGCAACTAGGAATCTCGTCGGTCGAAAATTTCTCGCTCGACCACTCTCGGAAATCGGCGTTACGGTCGCTGTGGATGCGGAGGTGCGCGCGCGAGTCGCTCAGCGTGCGATGGCAATGGATGGGGTCGACGTCGGTTCGAACTATTTCAGCGAAATAACGGAAGAAGGCGAGTTCGTCATTTTCCCTGACGGCATTGCGATTGCTTTGGACGGGCGCTGGGCTTCGCATCGCATGATGCTGGATCCGACCAAGAGGCGGGACGGCCAGTAAGTAGATCAACGCGTCGGCCTGTTGGCCGCTCATCTCCGACAGTGAGCGGCCGCTTGCGGGCGGCGTATCAGACGCTGGCTACGTCCGCAACGGGTCGCCGGCCTACGTGAATAGCGGCTGACCGGCTCCCCGATCCATGAAACTGCCAAGCGGGCACTCGCCGCCGGCTCCTTACGCTGCCAAGCCGTCGCTGAACGGCTGGTGAGGGTCGAGGTCGCCGGCCGGACCATGCTTTCGCCGACGGGAACAGTCGTGCAGTCGATCTGAGCTTCGCGGCGAACCACTTCCGAGCGCTGCCGGGACCGGCCCTGGCCAAGCACTTCGACTCCCGACGAGCGGCGCCGCAGCGATCGCTCAGACCAGTAACTCCACCGGCGGCGCCAGCGCGAGACTCCTTGCCCGCTTCGCCAGTCGTTGGT
>CAZBKC010000495.1:0-2774 GCA_964492345.1 uncultured Steroidobacter sp.
GGAACAATTGCTCCAGCGCCAACATCGCGCCAAGCGTCGCGATCAACGGTGATGCAGTTCAAATGGAGAGCTTTTGCGATTGCCGACCCGTCGTCGGTGGCGCCGCCCCTTGCCTTCGAGAATGTGACTACGTCTTCCAGTCCTAATGGCTTTGTGAGAACCGCGGCGGTGGGAGAGTCATAGCCAGTCGACACGGTTCCGAGCGGGCGATAACGGTTCTTGCGCTCGGGTGCTTGCATGTTTAGTCCGACGACGCTCATGCTAGCGTCAAGAAACGCTCTGTATTGGCGATAGTCGTTGAGCGGCACAGCGGGCAACGGCTTTTTGACGACGTTCAACTGTCGACCGTCCCAAGCGATGTTGTCGAAGTAGACCAGCTCCACGGGCCCCGAGGTTGTCTCGATCCGGCGCCAGTACTTGTCCAATCCGTCAACAATAGACCGAAAGCGTAGGTAGTAGCCGGGATCGCAGGGATCAACGTTTGCCTTCGCGACCGACAGCAAACAAGCCAGCGAGTTGGACACCAGATAGCGGTCATCGAGTCGAATGAACTGCAAACGATCGACGGTGGAACCCGAGGATACGAAAACTACTTCGTTGGGCCGAGCGCGGCCTCCAGTACCCATGACGACGTCGGAAAGGTCGAAACCGCCTTGGGCAAAGTCGCCCGCCCAGACAGCCTCGCAGAACCAACCCTTGAAAGTCTCGACGCGCGAGCCGTGCATCACATCAATGGCTGAATCTTCCGACACATGGCATACGGCCAACCATGCCAGGGATGGCCAGTCGTTCACTTCGTGAAACACAAAATCCATCATCGTCGGTCTCCGGTGTTCCGCGGCGGCTCGCCTCTGTCGAACATGGGTTTGCTCCGGGGAACAGTCGCCCCAGCGGGGCCTGCACCGGTCTTCGATAGCACCCAGACGGTGTTGTAGCCCAGGGCGTGACGGGAAGCGAGCCAGGCCAGGTTTCGTTGTTCCAGCGCGCGCACCGCTTTCCACGGCAGCAGCAGCGCCTTGTTGTCGCCCTGCGGCCAGACTCCCAGCGACAGCTTGCGCACGACGCGAAAGCCCTGGTCGGTGAACAGGCCCTCGACGTCGCTGTTCAGCGCGCCGATCGGCTGTTCGCCCTTCAGTCGGCGCGCGAAATAGGATGTCGACCAGAAGTTGCGGTGGTTGTTGATCACCAGCGAACCATCGTCCGATACCAGCCGTGCCAAGTCGACGGCGATGCGCCGGCGCAAGCTGACTTCGGCATTCGGGAAGAAGCGGAACGCCATGATCAGGTCGAAGTGGCGCTCGCCGAAGACCGAGATCGCCTGCTGCGTGTCCATCAGCCGGTAGTTGGTGCGGACGGCCTTCTCGCGCGCCAGGTTGATCATGGATTCGGAGATGTCGATGCCGTCGATCGACGATTCTGGAAAGGCGTTCTCGACAAACGACGAGATGCGGCCGGTGCCACACGCGAAGTCGAGGATGCGGCGCGGCTTCAGCGCGCCGACGATGTCGCGCAGTGCGGCCTGCTCCAACTCCCACATCAGCGCGCGGCCCGGGTGCGACACGAAGCGCTTGTGGTAGCGCTCGCCGGCGCCCATATGAACCGCGGTGTAATTCTCGAACTCGCCGATTGGCCGAGTTGCGAAGATGTGTTTCATGGCGATGGTCCTGCAATGGAAAGAGGCGATTCGTCGTCGGCCTCCGTGGCCATCATCTGCCGCAGCTTTTCGCGCAGCAGCGCCACGTTGGTGTCGATCGGCGCACTGCCGTCGATGTCGATCAGGGGCAGGCCGCGGCGCGCGATCTCGGGTCTCAGCGCCTGCAGCTGTGCACGCCACAGCGTCAGCACGTCGCCGATCTTTAGTGCGTCCTTGTCGGCGGCAAACGTGCGGAACGGCTGATCCTGCGCGACGATTCGTTCGCGCGCCACTGTCTCGTCGACATTGACGCAGACGTAGACCAAGCGCTGGCGCGACGTTGGCGCAATCGCGAACCTGCGCGTGAATCCGATGCTGGCACCGTAGCGCCGGATCGACTCATCGATCGTGCGTTGCAGCAGCCACTCGTCGAGTACGAGAACGCGACGCTTGGCACGCGCCGCGAGGTCGAGCAGAACCAGCGGATAGCGAGACTGGCTCCAGCTGTGGCTCACCGTCCAAAGTCCGACGCCCGACGTGCGCACGTCGTGCTGCAGCCGCGCCAGCCGATACGCCAGCAGTCCTGGCGAGCGCAGGTCGAGCCGCACCTTGTCGGCCAGCGTCAGTTCCTTGCGCCGGTACTCGGCGCGGCCGGGCATGCTGACGTCGAAGTCGGCAGCCAGGCCGGCCGCCAGCGCGGTCGCCAGCGTACTCTTGCCCGCGCCAGGCAGGCCGATGAATTCGAAGATGATGTCGCGGCGAGCCATGGAGGGTTCCCGCCCGTGCCGGCGGGCGCTGTGATGGTAAGGCGAAAGGCGTGCGGCAGCGGCTGCAGCATGTCGGTGGGCCGCTCGTATGCGGCTGCCAACCGGCAGGCTTTGGCGCCGCGCGTGCAATCGCATGTGCCTGCGACCATGGCTACACTGGCGGCCCTACAAACTCCGTCAGCTGCCGAG
This sequence comes from uncultured Steroidobacter sp., assembly GCA_964492345.1. Taxonomy (GTDB): domain Bacteria; phylum Pseudomonadota; class Gammaproteobacteria; order Steroidobacterales; family Steroidobacteraceae; genus Steroidobacter. Next base: position 2,590 of record CAZBKC010000495.1, read on the forward strand.
GAGATGGCACGTGGCTTCCGAGATTTCAATGCCCGAGTGGCGCAGAGTGTTGCGCGACTACAAGGCCGGCGTGACCAACAACGCGCGTCACTGGTACGACACGCCTGCGGTTGCGTACCGCGTACTGAAGGCCCGACTGCGCTCCGGTGTCGGTCCGCGCCATTACTCGCTGTTCCGGCTCGACC
>CAZBKC010000496.1:0-2774 GCA_964492345.1 uncultured Steroidobacter sp.
TCAGTCGTGCCGATCTGTTGTCCGACCTGCGCCACGCTGCCAAGCGTGAGGCTTATCAGTGGCTGTCCTGCGAGACCTACTATGTGCTGCCTGCCGACGTAGCCGAGCCGCACGAGATTCCCGAGGAGTTCGGCGTCTGGCTGCTGAACGGACCCATCGATGCCGGAACGCTCGACCTGGTCCGTCCGGCTCGACATGTGCCCTGCAAGCTGCCGTTCCAGGTGTGGATGGCTCTGGCCAAGGCGACACCCGCCACCCCGGACGCTGAAGCCACGCAGCGAGAGCTGGGGGACACGACAGATGAAGACGAGCCGGGCTCTGGTTTGGCAATCGAGGCTGCGCTGCACAAGGCTCGTGACGCTTGAAGGCCTACACCGTCGCCGTGCGCGCACTGTGCGAATTCGCCGCCAAGCAAGGCGACCTGGACTTGCGGTTTACGCCTTCGCCCACCTCCCAGCAAGGCATCGTGGGCCACCAGAGCGTGGCGGCAAGCCGGTCGCCTTCGTACCGCAGCGAGTTCTCGTTGAGCGGGACGTACCGGCATCTGGTGGTGCGCGGGCGTGCCGATGGCTTCGATCCCGAACGTCGCCTGCTGGAGGAGGTCAAGACCTTCAAGGGCGACCTCGGACTCATGCCCGCCAACCACCGGCATCTGCACTGGGCGCAAGCCATGGTCTACGGTGCCCTGCTGTGCCGGCAACTCGACGTAACCGAACTGACCGTGGCGCTGGTGTACTACGACATCGGCAGCAAGCAGGAGGCGCCGCCGCTGCTGCAGCAGTGCACGGCAATCGAACTGCAGGCCTTCTTCGAGGCACTGTGCGAGCGCTTCATCGCATGGGCAGATGCAGAACTGGCACACCGGGAGCGGCGCGACGCAGCTCTGACAGGCCTGCGGTTTCCGCACGAGGAGTTCCGGGCGGGACAGCGCGACCTCGCAAAGGCCGTGTTCAACGCCGCCCGACTCGGCCGCTGCCTGCTGGCACAGGCACCCACCGGCATCGGCAAGACCGTCGCCACCTTGTTCCCTTTACTCAAGGCCTGCCCGGTACAGGAACTCGACAAGATCTTCTTCCTGACAGCCAAGGGCTCTGGCCGATCACTGGCACTGAATGCGCTGGCAACCCTCCAGCGAGGCCGTCCCGACATGCCGCTGAGGGTCATCGAACTGGTTGCCCGCGACAAGTCCTGCGAGCACCCCGACAAGGTATGCCACGGCGAGTCGTGCCCGCTCGCCAAGGGCTTCTACGATCGCCTGCCCGCGGCGCGCACGGCCGCCGTGGCGGCTGGTGCACTGACCCGCGAATCGCTGCGCGAGATCGCACTTGCTCATGGTGTGTGCCCGTACTACCTCGGCCAGGAAATGGCGCGATGGTGCGACGTGATCGTCGGCGACTACAACCACTTCTTCGACAGTGCCGCGCTGCTGCATGGCCTGATGCTGGCACACACCTGGCGGGTCGGTGTCCTCGTCGACGAAGCGCACAACCTTGTCGATCGTGCCCGGGCCATGTACAGCGCCAGCCTGCAATCGGCAACGCTGCGGTCGGTGCGGGCGGCAGCGCCCGTCGTACTGAAGAAGCCGCTCGATCGCCTGCGCAGAAGCTGGACCCGATTGATCAAGGGGACGCCCCACGCGTACACCGTGCTCGACGAGCCACCGCGGGCGTTCGCGTCGGCTTTGCAGGACGCGACCGAGAGCATCTCGGAGCATCTGGCGCACAGGCCCACCGAGGTCGACAGCGCCTTGTTGCAGTTCTACTTCGACGCACTGCAGTTCACGCGGCTGCTCGACACCTTCGGCGCGCACTCCATCTTCGATGTCGCACTCGATCTGGGCACGGCCTCGAGCCCGCGCCAGGCGGATTCAACGCTTTGTGTGCGCAACGTGCTGCCGGCTCCATTCCTCAGACCCCGTTTTGCCACGGCCCGGACGACAGTGCTGTTCTCGGCCACGCTGACGCCGTGGAACTTCTATGCCGATGCCCTGGGGCTGCCGGAAGACACCGCATGGCTCGATGTGGCGGCGCCGTTCAAGGCCGAGCAGTTGGCGGTGCACATCGCACGGCACGTGTCGACGCGCTACCGTCATCGCAGCAGCTCGCTGAAACCGATCGCGCGGCTCATCGCCACGCAATACGATGCAACCCCCGGAAACTACATCGCGTTCTTCAGCAGTTTCGACTACCTTGAACAGGCACTGGACGAGTTCTGGCTGCGGCATCCGAGCATCCCGACGTGGCGGCAAGGCCGGCGCATGGACGAGGCCGAGCGCGAAGCGTTTCTGGCGCGGTTCGCAGTGGATGGATCCGGCGTCGGTTTCGCCGTGCTCGGCGGCGCCTTTGCAGAAGGCATCGACCTGGCCGGTACGCGCCTGATTGGCGCCTTCATTGCCACCCTGGGACTGCCCCAGTTCAACCCGGTGAATGAAGAGCTGCGACGACGGCTCGATGGCGAGTACGGTGCGGGCTACGAATACACCTATCTGTACCCTGGCATCCGCAAGGTGGTGCAAGCCGCGGGTCGTGTGATCCGGACGACGACGGACTGCGGCGTCGTGCACCTGATCGATGATCGATTCGCCAGGCCAGAGGTGCTTCGGCTGTTGCCGAGTTGGTGGCAGGTCGGAACCGAGCAGACTCGCTCGACTGACGGACGCATCGCCGCCAACATGGATCGCTCACCGTCGAATGCGCCGAGGCGGGGATCGGCATCCGCGTGATCTCCGTCCATCTTGAAATCGTCGACACGCTGAGCGTGACATGCCAATGCAG
>CAZBKC010000497.1:0-2759 GCA_964492345.1 uncultured Steroidobacter sp.
GATCGATCCGGCGATCCTGAACAATCGCCATGCCGTGATTCCGTATCGCTCGCTCGTGCTGGTGCTCGAGCGGGCGGCCTCCGAGTTGCGCTGCCCCGATTTCGGGATGCGCCTTGCGGCCGCGCAGGGCGGCGTGAAGGTGCTGGGCCCGCTCGAGTTCGCGATGAGCAACTCGAGCACGCTGCGTGAGGCCTTCCGCTACTGCGCGGACCACATCCAGGTCTACAGCACGGCGTCGCAGATGCTCGCCAGAACCGGCTTCGCGCCCGACGCGCTCTTCTTTCAGCTGGAAATTCTCCTGGGACGACTGCCGCCGCATCCGCAGAGCATCGAACGCGCATTGCTGCTGACCCAGGACATCGCCCTGACCATCAGCCAGGGCCGCGTGCGAGCGCGCCAGGTCTGGATCGAGCACGAAGCCCTGTCGCCCGTCGCAACCTATCGCGAATACTTCGGCACCGAGGTCCGCTTCGGGCAGAGCATGAGCGGCCTGTTCTTTGCCGAGAGCGATCTCGATCTGCCGATTCCGAACATCGATGCGCAGATCTACGAGCTCAGCACCGATTTCATCGAGAATCGATTTCCCTCTGCCGATGCTGTTCTGAGCCCGCGGGTGCGCACGATCGTCGAGCGCCTGCTGCTGGAAGGCGATTGCACCTACGGCAACGTGGCAGCAATGCTCGGCATGCATCCACGCACGCTGCAGCGCCGGTTGCGCGCGGAAGGCAAGTCGGTGGAATCGATCAAGGACAGCGTGCGGCGCGACATCGCACTGCGTTATCTGAAACATTCCACCGTGCCGCTGATCCGCGTCGCGAAGATGCTCGGCTATTCCGAGGCCTCGACGCTCTCACGCAGCTGCTACCGCTGGTTCTCCCTGTCGCCGCGCCAGCTGCGCGCGGGCGCGACGCCGAAGGTGGATGACGATCAGTCGCAGGAAAGTGCGTGAGCGGGGAAGTGACGGGTGACGAGTGATGGGTGACGGGTCAGAAAGACACGTGCACCATTTTCAGTGACCTTCAGTGAACTCCCTGCCCCGCAAGCGGAGTCTTTCGCCCTCCCCTTCACTCGTCACTCGTCACTCGTCACTCGTCACCCGTCACTCCCTCACCTCACCCTCAACCCATTCCGCAACTCCCGCGGCGACGCATGGAACCATCGCAGGCAACTGCGCGACAGCACTGACGTCTCCGAGTAGCCGAGGATTTCCGTCACCCGCACCAGCGAGACGTCGGGTTGCTGCAGGTAGCGCAACGCCACGTCGCGTCGTACCGAATCCTTGATGGCCTCGAACGATTCGCCCTCCTCGCGCAGACGGCGCTGCAGCGTGCGAGGGTGCAGGCCCAGTGCTGCCGCTACGTGCTCCTGCGTGCAGTTGCCTTCCAGCAGCAGGCGCGCAATGTTGATCCGCACGCGCGTGCGCAGCGGCATGGTCGCCGTGGGGAAGCGGTGGTCGATGAAGCTCGTCGCCATTTCGTAGAGCTGCGGATCGGTATCCGGCAGCGGCAGGTCGCAATCCTGCTGATCGAACAGCAGGCCGTTCATGCTCTGGCCGAAGCGGACCGTGGCATTGAAGTTGGCGCGATAGGTTGCCGGCGGCGCCAGCGGCTCATGCGTAAACCAGACTTCGCGCGCACGCGCCTGACCCTTGCTTATGGCGTGGATGCCATGCTGGGTCAGCGCCAGCGCATGCTCCACCGACTGGCGCTGATGCATGCCACCGACCAGCATGATTTCGAACAGCATGAAGACGCGAGGATCGTCCGGCAGTTTCTCGAAGCAGATCCGGGTCGCGTTGCTGTAGGCATTGAGGTGTTCCGCGCAGTATCGATAGGCCTCGCCGAGCGTCGGCGAGTTGCGCATGGCGATGTCGAGCGGACCCAGTACTTTCGTGGCGCCCTGCGCCGCATGAATGGCGGCGAGACGCATGCCGAAATCCGGACAGGCGAGCTGCGTCGCGGCGGTTTCCAGCAGCTGGACCATCTGCCGATAGGGAATCTCTCCGCCGCTGCGATCGACCTGCGAAGCCTCGATGCCGGCGCCCTGAAGCAACGCCACAGCATCGCCGCCGAGTTCCGCCACCAGGTCCTTGAAGCCGCGCAACGAATCGGTGCGCACCCGGGCAGCGTCGTCGGTCAGGGGCCGAGACAGATTCATCGAGCGCGCGGGATTGCGCTTGCGCGTGACCGCACGGTCACGCTTCCCCCGTTTCATCATGTGCTGAACCTCTCGTGGGTCTGGCGATCGCGCTGCGACGGCGAATCGCAATTCGATACCTGCAACAACTCGTCCGGATAAATCGCGAGACGATCCGGGGGATGTTAGCCCCCTTCCCCGGGCCTGCGCCAATAGGCCGGACCGAATCTCAGAGTTTGCCCCGATCAGCCTTTGACGCGACGCAGCGTCATGGAATGACGATGACGGGAGCCGGGGTGGATGCTGATCGTCACCTGCGCAATCTGTCCGTCGGAGGTCTTGTACGACCGCCTCACTTCGAGGCCAGCGGTTCCCGCGGGTACCTTGAGGCCCTGCGCCAGGGTCGGCGAGATCAGCGTGGCACCGACTTCCTGGTGGACCTCGACGATGCTCTGACCGAACAGGTCTTCGATCAGCGGAAAGATCGGACCGGTATGGCGCGGCAACAACCTGCCGACGGCGGCGTAGTCCGGATGGATGAAATACTCGGCCCAGCAGAACGGACTGTCGGCGCCTTCAACATGGCCGAACCCGCGCACGACCAGCCATTGCGGACCCTGCGC
>CAZBKC010000498.1:0-2757 GCA_964492345.1 uncultured Steroidobacter sp.
TGACGAAGATGGGCCAGGCGCTGAACCAGCCGAGATGGAACAGGTCGCTGACGCCTATCTGGCAGTAGATGCCGGTTGCGAGCAGCCAGATGCCGCCGCTGCGATTCAGGTGCCGCGACGGCACGACCAGCGCGATCAGGCCCGGCACCATCAGCGCCACGGGCCAGTAGTCCCAGATGAACCTCGGCAGACCCCAGCCGAGATTGAAGGCCAGCAGCATGCCGCCGAGCACGATCAGCAGAATGCCCGTCGCCAGCGGCGAGCGTCGGGACTGAGGTTTCAGATGACTCAAGGGATAGGGCTCCGGGCAGACAGTCTGCGCCATGGGAGGCACATTACGAGCGAGGTGATCCGCAGGCCAGCAACCACCGGCAAACGGCGGGGCCGGACCGGTGAAGCGGTCGGAGGAGACAAGAGCTGAGAGTTCACACAGAGGGCACAGAGATCACAGAGCCGGAAGGCCGAGGATCCGATCCCTTCCGGACTCTTCTGCACTCTGTGATGAATGGCACCAGGTTGAGCCCAATGTCACTTACTTAACGAGTTGACGGTTGACAGTTGGCGGTTGACGGCCAGAAGAATGCCTTCCTTATCCGACCGTCAACGGACAACTGTCAACCTGCTAACTAAGCGCCATTGAGGTTAAGCCCGTCATCCCCGCCTACGCGGGAATGACGAAGAGAAGTGCGGGCTTACTGGGTGAAATCCGGGGTCTTCAGCGCTGCTGGCGGAAACCGGAACGACCACCGGACTCGGGACGGGACCGGCCGGCATTGCCTGCGTGGTTGCCGCCGGCGCTGTCGCCATTGCTCTGGCTGGCCTGCGGGGGCGTGGCATGCTCCTGATTGCCCCGATTGGAACTGGGTTGCTCCTGCCGCGGCTGCGGTCGCGGTTGCTCGAAACGCGGCTGCTGGACCTGAGACTGTTCGTAACGCGGCTGCTGCACCCGCGGCTGTTCAGTGCGCTGGCGTGGCTGGACATCCCCGGACGGTTGCCACGAACGCGGCTGTTCGCGTTGCTGTTCAGTAAGACGCTTGATCCGGTCCTGCCATTCATTGCCGCGCAACTGCTCACGCTGGCGTTCGCTGGATCGCACTGCCGCAGCGTCGCCCGGCTGCTGCCGCAGTGAATTCACCGCAGGCACTTCGCCGCGAGTGGGCTGGCTCTCACGACGCGCCCAGGAAGAACGATCGGAATTGCGCAGCTGTTCGCGCGAACCGTCGCCGTCCGGCCGTGTCTGCAACCGGCCCGGTGCAGCAAGGCTGTTCACGGCGTCGGCGCGCAACTGCGAGCGCGGAATCGGACGACCGCCGTTCGCTTCGATGGCGCGCTGTTCGGCGTCGAACGGGATACGTGGCGGTCGACGCGTGTCGGCGTTGCGATTGCGCTGGTTGAACGTCTGACGTACGACGTGTTCGGCGCTGCCCGGAATGCGGCCCAGGGTGCGCGCTGCGAACACACTGTCGCGATTCGGCGCGAGTGCGGGCGGTCGCGGATCGTGACGCCAGCGACGCAGACCGGGTTCGTCGACGCGCGACCAATGGCCGTCGAGGTTGCCGCCGCCGCGGAACCGATCGCGATCCACGATCGTGACAGCGCGCGGGTCACGGCCGTAGCGATAATCGAAGTGGCGATGACGACCGTTGTAGACGTTGGTGATGTAGGTGTTGTTGACGATCACCGTGTTCGAGACGTTGACGTTGTTCAGATAGCGGCGCGAATAGCGATAGCCCGGCACATAGATCTCGCGCGGTCCCAGCGGGAACCAGCCAACGCCGGGACCGATGCCGACAGAGACACCGAGGCCGGGGCTACCGGCCCACGCAACGAGCGCAGGCGCGTAGACCGGCCTGACGTGACGCGGACCGGGCACCCAGCACCAGCGGCTGCGCACGTAGGCCCAGCGCCCGTAGTGAAACGGCGCGAAGCCCCACGGCGAGTTGTCGACCCAGCTCCAGCCCCACGGCGAGACCCAGACCCAGCGACCGTAGCGATACGGCGCCCAGCCGGCGACGACATACGAGGGTGTCCACACATAGCCGTAACTGGGCTCGTTGATCCAGCGGCCGTGACGGTCGAGATCCTCGTAACCGACCACTTCGTTCGACACGTAGCGTGCCGACACCGGATTTTCGCTGACGCGATTGCGATCGTTGGCCCACTCCTCGAACCCGGTACGAGGTTTCAGCGGAACAACACTCGCGCTGAGCTGATGGGTGCCGCTGAACGTGCCCTCTTCACCGGCGTCGACGCGCCATGACTTGCCGTTGGCCGTCACTTCGCTGCCGCCGTTGCGGGTCGCAACGACGGTTCGATCGCCGGTGGGATTCGCGTCGATACGATATTCGCCAGGGTGCAGCAGCGACACGGTGGCATTCGGTGTTTCGACTTCGATGGCCTCGTTGTCGCGACGGCGCAGCACGCGCACGACGGCGGTGCCTTCCGACAATTCCAGCCGCATTACATCGTCATCGAGTTCGACGATCGACAGGCCCGTACCCTGATCGAGATGAATCGTCGACGAGCCGACCTGCAGCTCACCCCGACCACCGTCGTCCACGAACAGACGATCGCCGCTGGTGAGCGGCCGGTTGAGAACCGCTTCGGCCCATTCCTCGGTGCCGGCAGGAGCGAGCGTGACCCCACCCTCGATCAGGCTGAGTCGTGCCACGCGCCCCGGTGCATCCACCACCTTTTCGGCGACGGCAACGCCGGACAGCGACAACAGACACAGAAGCAGCAGGCTACGCATGGGCC
>CAZBKC010000499.1:0-2568 GCA_964492345.1 uncultured Steroidobacter sp.
TCATGCACGAGCGGCCGGTCGATGCCAAGCGCGTCGTGGCCCTGCGCAAGACGGCCGGCGGACGCAGCGCGGCCTGAAAAGCGGTCGAGCGATAGCGACGAGTACGGGCCCGGCACGCAAGTGCCGGGCCTTTTCGTTTCCGGAGACGGGAGACCGGAGGCCGCAAAAGACCGCATAAAAGAAATGAAAATCTTCTGATCTTTTTTGGATTTTTATGCGGTCTTTTGCGGCTCTTCCTCTTCCCGGCGTAGCCGTCGCGACACCACCCTCTGGTACGCTGCAACGATTCCTTGGAAGGGAGCGTGGGCGGGTGAGTCATCCGGAAATCCTCATCGCCGATTTCGTCGCCGGCGCGCGCGAGGCGAGAGGACTCGTCGTGGTCATCGACGTCTTTCGCGCCTTCTCGGTCGCCTGCTATGCCCATGCGCGCGGCGCGAGTCGCATCATCCCGGTCGCCGCGGTCGACGACGCTCGCGCGCTGCGGGAAAGCATTCCCGGTTCGCTGCTCATCGGCGAGCGGCATGCGCGGCCGCTGCCCGGTTTCGACGCAGGCAACTCGCCGACCGAACTCGAACGCCTGGACCTGCACGGCCACACGCTGATTCATACGACGCACTCCGGCACGCAGGGGCTGACCGGCGCACAGCAGGCCGACGAGGTCATCACGGGCGCGCTGGTCAATGCGGCGGCCATCGTGCGGTACATCCGCGCGCGACGGCCTGAGAGGGTCACGCTCGTCCGTATGGGGCACGAGGCGCGGGAGCGTTGCGCCGAGGACGATCTGTGCGCCGAAATCCTCTACGAGCGGCTCTCGGGCCGCGAGCCCGACGTCACTGCCGTGCGCGAGCGTCTGCGATCGGTCGCCGGCGCCGCCAAGTTCTTCGACCCTGCCGCGACCTGGGCGCCGGAACGCGACTTCGAGCTGTGCACGCGGGTCGATCACTTCGATTTCGTGTTGCAGCTCCAGTCCGCATCGCCTGCACCCTTCCTGAAAGCGATTCCCGTCCTGCCGTCGTCGCGGCGCTGGTGAGCTGGGGCAAGGAGCCACCATGTCGACTGCCATTCATCATCGGGTCGACGCCTGCCGCCGCCGTGACGATCCGACCGTCATCACCCGCATGGCATCCGGCTGGGCCGTGATGGGCCAGCAGCAGGTACTGAACGGCTATTGCCTGCTGCTGCCTGATCCGGTCGTGCCGCATCTCAACGCGCTGGCGCCTGCGGCGCGCGAGCAGTTCATGGCCGATCTTTCCCTGCTGGGTGAGGCGGTGCTGCGTGCGACGGGCGCGCTGCGCATCAACTACGCGATCTTCGGCAACGTCGAGCCGGCGCTGCACGCCCACGTGCATCCGCGCTACGTCGATGAGCCCGAGGCGATGCGAACGGCGAATCCCTGGGGTTACGACTGGTCGCGGGCGCCGCTGTTCGATCCGGAGGTCCACGGTCCATTGCGTGAGCGCATCCTGCATCACCTGCAGGCGCAAGTGCAGGAGCGCCAGCGGGATGTGGCTGCGCCCGGCGCGCTGCATCACCTCGATCTCACCGTGTCGGACATGGATCGCTCCACCCGGTTCTACGATCGCTGGCTGCCGATGATGGGGCTGCGGCGCATCGCGGACTGCGCGGAAGGTCCGCTGTGGCGCGGTCGGCAGTTCGAGTTCGGATTGCAGCCGGCCAGGTCTGACACAACGAAGCGCTCACACGATCGCCGCACGCCGGGGCTGCATCACCTGGCGTTTGCTGCGAACGACCGCGATGCCGTCCTGCATCTGTACGAGGCCCTGCGTCTGGGCGGCGTGCCGATCCTCGATCCTCCCGCGGAGTATCCGGACTACGCGCCCGGTTATTTTGCGGTTTTTTTCAGCGATCCCGACGGCGTCAAACTCGAGTACGTGCACACGCCGTCATGAACTCGTGCAGCGTGCGTCTCGCTGCCGTGTTTACACGCGGATCGTGCGAGGTACACTCCTCGGCGCACGAGGGCCGGAACGGACGAAGCGCGGGGCCGGCGAAGGAGCTTCGCCGCGCCGGCGGAAGAAGAATGTTCAATCATGCGCGGACAGCGCATGAGCACTTGCCGGAAGCGGGGTGCTCGACATGCGGACCAAATCGAGCCTTGCCATTCATGTGACCGAGCAACTGTCGTTTCTCGGTTCGATCTCGAATCGCTCGATTTTCGGCGCGGTCGGGATCTTCATCGACGATCGACTGCTGGGCATCGTCGCTGACGAGGTGTTGTACCTGCACACCGGCCCCTCCAATTGCGACGACTATCTGTCGCGCGGCTGCCGCCAGTTCAAGCCGTATCCCAATGCCTACGATCTGACCACCGATCATCACCAGGTGCCCGACGAGATCGTGAATGAGCCCGAGCAGCTGAAAGTGTGGGCAGAGCGTGCGCTGCGTGCCGCGATCGAAGCCGCGCGCATCAAGCAGCTTGCCGGCATCGAACGCTCGCGGCATGCGAGGCGGGCGAAGAAGAAGATCGACGGGTAGCGGGGAGGCGCCTGAAGCAGGCCCTGCATTAGCTCTTCTCTGCTCCCTCCTCCGCGCAGCGGGGGCCGCTCC
>CAZBKC010000499.1:2578-2756 GCA_964492345.1 uncultured Steroidobacter sp.
GCGAGGGTTCCAAGGCCGCGCTCAGTGCCTTCGATCATCTCATCCGCAGCAGCGTGCCCGCTTCGCAGGCCAACGCGGCGTAGTTGCTGTAGACGCTGGCCTGATTTTCTCTTCTTGTTGTGGGGCCGGCTTCAGCCTAATGGCACTGCATCAAGAGTTTTCTGCGTGCGATGGGCTT
>CAZBKC010000500.1:0-2746 GCA_964492345.1 uncultured Steroidobacter sp.
CCTGATCCTGTCGGTGACGGCACAGAAGAAGGACATCAGCGACCCGAAGGTGCTGCACGAATTCGCCAAGCATGTCGGCGACCAGACCCACCTCGACTATCTCTACGTGCTGACTGTCGCCGACGTCCGCGGCACGAATCCGAAGCTCTGGAACAACTGGAAGGCATCGCTGTTCTCGGAGTTCTACGAGCGCACCAAGCAGGCGCTGCGTCGCGGCCTCGAAAGCCCGATCGATCGCGAGGAACTGATCGCCGAAACCCAGGCTCGTGCACGCGAACTGCTGGGCCGCGCCGGTGTGCCGGAGACGAAAGTCAACGAAGTGTGGCCGCATCTCACCGACGACTATTTCGTGCGTCACACGCCGGAGGAAATCGCCTGGCATACACGCCTGCTCGCCGAACGCGAAGGCGGCGATGATTCGTCCCTGGTTTCAGTGGAACAGCAGTCCGGACGCGGCGGTACCGCAATCTCGACTTACACGCCGCAGACGCAGCACAGCTTTGCGCGCACCACCGCCCTGCTCGATCAGCTCGGGCTCACCATCGTCGATGCGCGCATCACCCCGACTCGCGATGGGTTCAGTCTAGACGTGTATCACGTGCTCGAAGACACGGGCGCCGAGATCACGGACATGAACCGCATCCGCGATATCGAGCAGCATCTGGCTCACGAACTCGCGAAACCCGACGAAGCAGGCTTCACCACGGTGACACGGCGCGCGCCCCGACAGGTGCGCATGTTCACGACGGCCACCCAGATCACCTTCGTCGACGATCCGGTCAACCAGCGCACGATCGTCGAGCTGATCGCCGGCGACCGGCCGGGCCTGCTCTCGCAGATCGCCAAGGTTTTCATGAACGAACACCTCGAGATCCACACCTCGAAGATCATGACCGTGGGCGAACGTGCCGAGGACGTGTTCTTCGTCACCGGCGAAAAAGGCAGTCATCTGGACGCCGCAGCGCGCGAACGCCTCGCCGCCCGCCTCACCGCGACCCTCGACCAACGCGAATAGGGACAGCGCATGAATCCATCGCTGGCGCTTCTGCAGCCATACCCGTTCGAGCGTCTGCGAGCCTTGCTTGCCGGCGCACAACCGCCGGCGGACCGGCCGCTGATTGCCATGCATATCGGCGAGCCGCGACACACCCCGCCGCCATTCGTGCTCGATGCGCTGACGCGCGGACTCGATACGCTGGGCAGCTACCCGCTCACGCTCGGCCTGCCGGAATTTCGCCAGTGCGTCGCGGCGTGGCTCGCGCGGCGCTTTCAACTGCCCGCAACATCGGTGAACCCGGAAACGATGATCCTGCCGGTGAACGGCACGCGCGAAGCATTGTTCGCCGTTACCCAGGCGATCACGGATCGCGCCAGCAATCCGCGGGTGGTGATGCCGAATCCGTTCTATCAGATCTATGAGGGTGCCGCGCTGCTCGCCGAAGCGCAGCCATGGTTCATGGGCAACGACCGGGACAACGAAGCCCTGCCCGATCTGGACGGCGTGCCGCCGGAGGTCTGGAATCGCTGCCAATTGCTGTTCCTGTGTTCGCCAGGCAATCCGACCGGGGCCATCGCGAACATCGATTATCTGAAGCGCGCGCTCGAGCTTGCCGACCGCTACAACTTCGTGGTCGCCTCCGATGAGTGTTACAGCGAGATCTATCTCGATGAGTCGCGCCCGCCGCCGGGCCTGCTGCAGGCCGCGATCGCCGCCGGCCATACCGGGTTCGAACGCTGCCTGGTCTTTCACAGCCTGTCGAAGCGCTCCAGCGTCCCCGGCCTGCGCTCGGGCTTCGTGGCCGGCGATCCGGCGGTCATCAAACCCTTCCTGCTCTATCGCACCTATCACGGCTGCGCGATGCCGGCCTACGTGCAGCTTGCAAGCATCGCCGCGTGGAACGACGAGGAGCACGTCATCGAGAACCGGCGTCTCTATCGGGAAAAATTCGCGGGTGTCCTGCCGATCCTGCGCGAAGTCATGGAGGTGGAGGCGCCCGAGGCCAGCTTCTATCTCTGGCCGCGCGTCAAGGACGACGAACAGTTCACCCGTGGACTGTTCGAAAAACAGAACGTCACGATCTTGCCCGGCAGCTACATCGCCCGCGACGGCGGCAGTGGCAACCCGGGCCGCGGCCGGGTACGCATCTCGCTGGTCGCCAACGTACCCGAGTGCGTGGAAGCGGCGCGGCGGATTCGCAGCTTCGTCATAAGAAATAGGTGACGAGGGTCACGCCGGTGACGAGAGTCACGAAGGTCAGAAAAGCAGCTACACTCCTCACCGTCGTTACCGCCGTCACCGTCATCACCATGAATTCCCTTGCCTCTCTCATCGACGCCGCCTTCGAGCAGCGCACTCAGTTCTCTCCGACCAATGCTCCCGCCGACGTCCGCAACGCCGTCGAGGAGGCGATCACGCTGCTCGACAGCGGCAAGGCTCGTGTCGCGGAGAAACGCGACGGCACGTGGCACGTGAACCAGTGGCTGAAGAAAGCGGTATTGCTGTCGTTCCGGCTCAACGACAATCGTCCGATGGACGCCGGCTTCACACAGTTCTTCGACAAGGTGCCTCTCAAGTACGCCGGCTACGACGAAGCGCGCTTCCGCGCCGAAGGCGTTCGTGTCGTACCACACGCGATCGTGCGTCGGGGTGCCTACGTCGCTCCGAACGCGATCCTCATGCCCTCGTACGTCAATATCGGCGCCAATGTCGGTGAAGGCACGATGGTCGACACCTTGGCCACGGTGG
>CAZBKC010000501.1:0-2745 GCA_964492345.1 uncultured Steroidobacter sp.
GGCCGTGGTCTCGGAGCGCAGCGTGGCCAACGCGATGGCGATGTCCGGCGATGCCCGGTTGAACTCAAGCCGAAACGAGGAGGGCAAGGTGGTGATCAAGGGCTGCGAGGCGCGCCGGTGGCTCAGCGGCCGGCGTGCCTACCTTCCTTCGATCTTGGTCCGCTCGCCCAAAGGCCTACCAGATGCAATGGACGCCAAGGCACTTTCTGCATTCATCGTCGAGCGCCTGCGCGAGGAAGTGTCGGACGAAGGGCTCGACTTCCAGGCGCTGGCGGCTGGCGAGGGTCCGAGGGCCACTGCGAATCAGCGCGCGGCAAAGCTCGTGCGCTTTCTCGGCTGGCCCCTGGAGCGGGTCCAACGGTGGATCGACGGGAAGGTCGTCGAACTGGAGCTCGATGACTGCGCCGGCATGGCGGGCGTGCTGAGGGTGGAGCAGCGCTGGCTTACCACCCAGTTGATGCGCGTACGAAATCCTGACGCGGAACAGCAGATCGAGGTCACGCTCAGCGAAGCGGGCATCCGGCACGGCTACTTCGACATTGAGCAGCGCTACGCCCGAGGGTTCTTCCCGGAAGACGCTTTCGGTGGCCGCGGCAGCGACGAACTCGCGTCGACGGTGCGTCTGACGGTCGACGGCCAAGTCCATGACACCGACATTCGCCTGAAGAGCGAAGCGCTAGTCAGCCCGCGCAAGCGCTTCTCCGGCTACTTCAAGTCGCACCAGGCGAAGCCTGGCGACCGGGTGCGCATCACGCGGACCAGCGAGCGCGAATACGAACTCGCGTTTGTTGACCAAGGCTGATGCTGGCGAATCGCCAGCGTCAACACCAGCGAATGATGCGACTGCTGCCGAAGGGGCAGTCCTTTCCACCGCACTGCAACTCGAAGGACGCCATCCATGGCCACGATCAAGCAAGCACGCGCGCTCGGCTGGCAGCACGAGTTCGATTTGCTCGATGACGAGAAGTCGTCCCGAGTCCATGCTCGCCAGAGGGCGCACCGCACGGCGCTGCGTCGTGCCGCCAATGCCATCACGCCTGCTATGCCGTTGACGAGATCGAAGAGCCTGCAGCAGCTTGTTGGGATGACGACGATCCCGCTAACGCGTCACGCAGAAGTGCGGCTCAAGGGTCGCGGGATCACGATGGCGCAGGTCCTGGTCGTCACCGAGTTTGCGACGCCGCAGCGATCCCACGGCGCGACGCGCTACGCGTTCGATCGGAAATCGCGCCAACACCTTGAGGCGACGATGCCGCCATCGCAGCTGCGGCGCCTGGGTAGGCTCGACATCGTGGCCGTGGTCGCTGATGACGGCTCGCTCATCACGGCAGCGCACCGGACCGAGCGGCTGCGGCGCGACACTCATTGACCGCTTTCATCAACCGCGAGAGATCGCGGATCCTCAACCGCCAGCCGTTCCATCGCCACTACGGGAATCACCAACCAAGCCTCTATGCAAAACCACCTCAGCACCTACGCCGCCGCCATCCGCAACTTCAACGGCGATCCACTTTCACCCAGCCTGCGCATGGCCCACGAAGGCCGCTTGTCGGTCTACTACGCGCCCACCGAGTGGATCAACCTGAAGGCCAAGCTCATCATTGCCGGCATCACGCCGGGGCCGACGCAGGCGGCCAACGCGCTCGCCGAAGCACAGCGACAGATGCGCGCTGGCGCGAGCGTCGAGGACACACTCAAAAGCGCAAAGCTCATTGGCGGCTTCTCCGGGGACTTGCGGACCAATCTGGTGGACATGCTCAATCACGTCGGGATCCCGCGCTGGCTAGGTATCACCAGCAGCGCGGACCTGTTTGGCCATCGATCGGACCTGGTCCAGCTGGCGTCCGTGCTGCCGTACCCGGTGTTTGTCGATGGCCGCACGCGGTACAACGGGTCCCCGAAGTTGCAGCGCTCTCCGCTGCTCCGCTCCCTGGTCCTTGAGCAATTCCTGCCCTCCATCCTGGCGAACCCGCAAGCACATCTACTGGCCGTCGGTGATGTTCCGTTCGAGACGCTCAATAGTCTGGCGAAGCAGGGTCACCTCGATCCGAAGCGCATCCTAGGCAACCTGCCTCATCCCAGCGGCGCCAGTGCCGAGCGGATCAAATATTTCCTGGGTCGCAAGCCTGCGGGCGAACTCTCTGCGAAGACGAACGCCGCGAAGCTGGACCAGATGCGACACCATCTGGTGCAAACCCTCGCCGCCTGATCGAACGCCGGCAACTTGAAGTCTTCGCGAGAAAACATGCAGCACTGGTACGCTTATCACAGCGAGAAGGCTATGGGCTACGCCTACTCCTCTCTGCCCGGGTCTCGTATGTACGTGACCCGGGACCCCAAGCAAATGGAAGTGGGAGATTGGATATGGGTCGTCGAAGGCGACGCCAGGAATCCGCAGCGCTATGCGCTTGTCGACTGTTTTGACGTGGCCGAAGTTGACCGAGGTCCGTTCGGAGGAGCCTTCGCCCGTTTCGGCGGCAAGGCGGTCGGGCACAGTTCGCGGCTGCGGTTCCCGGTAGGCCTGAATCGGGCTGACGCCTGGTTCGCGGACCTTCACGGCCAATTCATTACCAAACAGAAGTTCTTCAGCCGACTGGGTGGCCGCACCGACATTGTGAATGGGCTAAAGGTTGCGAGTGGGATAACGTCGTGAGGCCACGGTGCCTTCCGATGACTCACTGTGGAGCTTGTTCGCTTCGGCTCGCTCATCGGCCCGCGTATCCCGCCTCGCTCTGGCTTCGCACC
>CAZBKC010000502.1:0-2740 GCA_964492345.1 uncultured Steroidobacter sp.
CTGGTCTGATCGCCCGTACCGTCGAGACCGACGACGAGGCCGTAGCCGACGAGCTGGTTGCCGCGAACGCCGGACACCGAGGCGAGATCCTTGATGCGCTCGGCGTGGGCCGTGCCGGCCATGATCGTCATCGCAATGACGATCACGGCCGTCCAGCGGTTGGCGGTTGGCGGTTGGCGGTTAGCCAGACACCCGCCCGCCGCGCTCGGCATTCCAACCCAGCTCTGGAGCCGGTTGTTATTCCGCAACCGCCACTTGGTGAACATCACAACGTATGCCTCTTTGACTAACCGCTAACCGCTATCCGCTTCTCTCAGAAAGGCATCCACGGCAGATTGAAGAATCGCGCCAGCACGCCGGGCTTGTTGGCATCCGCCAGTGCGCCCTTCGCGCCATAGGAGATCTGCGCGTCGGCCACCTTCAGGGAGGAGATCGAATTGTCCGGGTCGATGTCGATCGGACGCACGATGCCCTGGACGCGCACGTATTCCTGACCCTGGTTGATGGCGATCCACTTCTGGCCGCGCACGAGCAGATTGCCGTTCGGCAGACGCTCGGCGACGGTCACTGAAATATCGCCCTGGAGACGATTGCTCTGGCTGCTGCCGCCCTGGCCATCGAACTCCGTCTCGTTGTCCATACCCATCGACAACACCTCGATGCCGTTCACCGTCACCGGACGGCCGGCTATCGTCGGCCCCGGGAGCGAAGCGGAAGACGACTTCCGGGTCGATGTGCTCGAACTCTTCGAGGCATTGGTGCTCTCGTTGAGCCGGATCGTCAGCGTGTCGCCGATGCGCCGTGCCACCGCGTTCTCGAACAGCGCGATGTCGTGACCGACCTGGAAGATCGCGCCGTTGCCGGCCGACTCCACAGGCATCGGCGCGGGCGGCGTCGCGGTGTAATCGGGCTCGGGAGGGGCGGTGACGCAGGCGCTCAGCGCGAGTGCGCTGAGCGCCAGAAGCGGACAGCGGATAGCGGATAGCGGATAGCCGATCCGCTTCGCGTTTTGCCTCTGATGTCGCTGTAATTCACGAATGCTCATCTCACTCTTCTCTCAGTCTTGCTAACCGCCAACCGCTAACCGCTAACCGCTTCGTTTTCAAAGCTGATTCGTGATGTATTCCAGCATCTGGTCCGTCGTCGCAATCGCCTTCGAGTTCATCTCATAGGCGCGCTGGGTTTCGATCATGTTCACCAGTTCCTCGACCACATTGACGTTCGAGGCTTCGAGCGAGCCCTGCTCGGTCATGCCGAGGCCGTTGAGACCGGGCGTGCCGGACTGCGCGGTGCCGCTCGCGGCAGATTCCAGGTACATGTTCTCGCCACGCGGCTGCAGGCCGGCCGGGTTGATGAAATCGAACAGCTGCAGCGAACCGATCTGCGTCGGCTCGGCCTGACCCGCGATCTGTGCCGTGACCACGCCGTCCTTGCCGATCGTGATGCTCTGCGATCCTTCGGGAATCGTGATGCCGGGCTGCAACGTATAACCGTTCGGCGTCACGAGTTCGCCCTGCGCGCTGACCTTGAAACTGCCGTCGCGCGTGTAGCCCATCGTTCCATCGGGCAGCAGCACCTGGAAGAAGCCGCGACCGCTGATGGCAACGTCGAGCGCATTCCCGGTCTGCGCGAGATTTCCCTGGGTGAAGGTCTTCTCGGTGGCAACCACGCGAACACCCGTGCCGAGCGACAGGCCCGTCGGCGCCAGCGTGTCCTGCGAGGTCGATGCGCCGACCTGCCGGTGGTTCTGATACAGCAGATCCTCGAACACGGCTCGGCCTTTCTTGAAGCCGGTCGTGCCGACGTTGGCGAGATTGTTCGACGTCACGGCCATGCGCGTCTGCTGCGCATCGAGTCCGGTCTTGGCGGCCCAGAGAGCGGGATTCATAGGAGTACTCCGTACTGGCCAACTGGCCGACTGGTCTGCTGGTCTGCTGGCCAGAGCTGCCGGTCGAATTGGGTTTCAGTGTTCAGTTTCATGTTCAAAGTCTTCGTTTCGGACCAGCGACCAGTTGACCAGTCGGCCAACTGACCGCGCTCGACTACGTCGAGCGCAACAACTGCGCACTCGCGGCCGCGTTCTCTTCCGCGGTCCGCATCGCCTTCACCTGCAGGTCGAACTGGCGCGACAGTTCGATCATCTTCACCATCGCGTTCGCGACGTTGACATTGCTCGACTCGAGCGCGCCGGAGACGACGCGTACGTTCGCATCCGGTGGCGCATCGGCGCCGTCGGCCTGGCGGAACAACCCATCCTCGCCGCGCACCAGCGACTCGGCCGGGGGATTCACGAGCTTGATGCGACCCACCTGGGCGGTCGTTTCCGGGCCCGAGCCGATCGGAACGATCGACACCGTGCCGTCGGCACCGATCATCACGGAGGAGTTCTCCGGAATGCTCACGGGACCGCCATCGCCGAGCACGAGGTGACCGGCGCCGTTCATCAGCAATCCGCTCGGATCGATGCGCAGATCGCCGGCACGCGTGTACGCCTCGCGACCATCGGCACCCTGCACCGCAATCCATCCTTCGCCCTGGATGCCGACATCCAGATCGCGACCGGTGTTCTGCAACGCACCCTGCGTCGAGTCCCAGCCCGTCGTGGCATCGGTCGCATAAGCGCGCGATGCGTAACCGGAACCTGCCACCGCACGCGTCTGGAACGCTTCGAGGCTGGCGCGAAAGCCCGTCGTGCTCGCATTCGCGAGGTTGTGGTTGTTGACGGTCTGCGCGCGCAAGG
>CAZBKC010000503.1:0-2734 GCA_964492345.1 uncultured Steroidobacter sp.
GCACGATCGACAGGTGCAGCGGATCGATCATGGTCTGGATTGCTGCACCGATGTCGCCGAGGCGTGCGCCCGGGCGCACCTGCCGGATCCCCGTCCACATGGCTTCGCGCGTGACATCGACCAGGCGTTGCACCGCGGGGTTGACCTTGCCGACGATGAACATGCGGCTGGTATCGCCATGCCAGCCGTCCTTGATGACGGTGATGTCGATGTTGATGATGTCGCCGTGCTTGAGGCGGCGGTCGCCCGGAATGCCATGGCAGACCACGTGATTGACCGACGTGCAGATGGACTTGGGGAAGCCGCGATAGTTGAGCGGCGCGGGCACGGCTTTCTGCACATCGACGATGTAGCCGTGGCAGCGATCGTTGAGCTCGTCCGTGGTCACGCCGGGCACGACGTAGGGCTCGATCATGTCCAGAACATCGGCCGCCAGGCGTCCTGCCTCACGCATAGACGCTTGTTCTGCCGGGGTTTTAATCGTGACCTGCATATCTGGAAACGCCAGTCGGAGTAGGGGAAACCGCTCGCCGCACATGACCGGCTCCCGGGGAACGGGGCTAAGCGTTCAGCGGTGGTCAGTATGCGGGCGGGAGCGCCGGATGGAAGCTTCAGGTGTGGAAATGTGCTGCGAGCGGGAGGGGCAAATTTCCGGGAAAAAACCTGTGGCTAATCATTGAGTTTATGGTATAAAGCGCGCGCTTTTTTGGCAACGAATCCGTCTTCAACTATCTCTCACACTGGCCGACACGTGCGACGGGGTGCCTGGGAAACCAGGTCGTCGCATGGGGCCAGTGGAGGCTCAACCCCCAAGGAGTTTGCTCATGCCCGGCATGTCCATGCGACAGATGCTGGAAGCGGGTGTTCATTTCGGACATCAGACCCGCTTCTGGAACCCCAAGATGGCCCAGTACATCTTCGGGGAACGTAACCGAATCCACATCATCAACCTCGAAAAGACGCTGCCCATGTACAACGAGGCGGCAGGCTTCATTCGTCAGGTGGTCGCCGACGGCGGCAAGGTGCTGTTCGTCGGCACCAAACGCTCGGCCCGCGAAGCCGTCAAGGTTGAAGCCCAGCGCTGCGGCATGCCTTACGTCAGCCATCGCTGGCTGGGCGGCATGCTCACCAATTTCAAGACCGTGCGTCAGTCGATCAAGCGGCTCACCAACCTCGACGAAATGGCCGCGAACGGCACGCTCGAGCAGCACAGCAAGCGCGAAGCGCAGGGCCTGCGGCGCGAACGCGAAAAGCTCGAGCGCAGCCTCGGTGGCATCAAGGACATGGAGTCGCTGCCCGACGTGCTGTTCGTGATCGACGTCGGTCATGAGCGCATTGCGATTCATGAAGCGAAGAAGCTCGGTATTCCGGTCGTTGCGGTCGTCGACACGAACTGTGCGCCGGACGATGTCGATTTCGTCATTCCGGGCAACGATGACGCGATGCGCGCCATTCAGCTCTACGGCGCCGGCATCGCGGATGCGGTAGTCGACGGCAGGTCCTCGCTGCCTGAAGTGCCGACCGGCGAAGATGAGTTCGTGGAACTCGATGCGGAAGGCAAGCCGAAGCCGAAGGCCGGTGCTGCTGCCCCGGCAGCGCGTCGTGGTGGTGGCAAGGCCGCAGCCGTGAAGAAGAAAGCAGGTGTGCGCAAGCGCCCGGCGCAGGACGACGCAGTTGTCGAAGCGCCGGTCGAACTCGATGACGTCGATTCCGATTCGAGCGCCGCCGATGTGATGGCGAGCCGTCGCGCTGCGACCCGCAAGCCGACGACGCCGGACGCTGCCCCGACGCCATCGGCTGCAGCTCCGACGCCGCCGGACGCTGCTTCGACGCCACCGCCTGCTGCAACGGAGTAATTCATGGCCGTTACAGCAGAAGCAGTAAAGCAGCTCCGCGAGCGTACCGGCGCGGGCATGATGGAGTGCAAGAAGGCGCTCACTGAAACCAACGGCGATCTGGATGCAGCCGCCGAGCTGATGCGCAAGGCGGGTCTCGCGAAGGCCGACAAGAAGGCTGCTCGCGTGGCCGCTGAAGGCGTGATCGTGATCGAGCGTTCGGCCGATGCGAAGCACGCTGCCATCGTCGAAGTGAACTGCGAGACGGATTTCGTGGCTCGCGAGAATGACTTCAAGGGATTTGCCACGAGTGTTGCGAAGGCCGCACTGGCCGGGCGACCCGCGTCGCTGGACGCATTGCTGGCAGCGAAGTCCGAGAGCGGTGCGAGCCTCGATGAAGTCCGCCGCGCCCTGATCGCCAAGATCGGCGAGAACATCAGCGTGCGTCGCTTCGACATCGTCGAGTCGCCTGTCATCGTCGGCAGCTATCTCCACGGTTCGCGCATCGGTGCGCTGGTTGCCCTGAAGAAGGGTGACGAAGCGGTCGCGAAGGACATCGCGATGCATGTGGCCGCGATCAGTCCGCCGTACCTGTCGGCCGACCAGATCCCTGCCGATCAGTTGAAGAAGGAGCGGGAGATCCATGTCGAGCTGACCAAGCAGGATCCCAAGATGGTCGGCAAGCCCGAAGCGATCGTCGTCAAGGCGGCCGAAGGTCGTACCCGCAAGTGGATCAACGAAATCACGCTGCTCGGTCAGCCTTTCGTGAAGGACGACAAGCAGAGCGTCGAGCAGTACCTGAAGCAGGCGGGCGGCGAGGTCGTAGCGTTCGTTCGCTATGAAGTCGGCGCCGGTATCGAAAAGAAGCAGGAGGACTTCGCCGAGGAAGTCAGGAAGCA
>CAZBKC010000504.1:0-2729 GCA_964492345.1 uncultured Steroidobacter sp.
TGCCGCCCAGCGTTTCGAGCGCACCGATGGCCATCTCATGCGCCGCCGCCTCGCTCACCGCCCCGTGCTTCGCCAGCGTCGACGGCAGGACGCCGAGCAGACTCTGCTTGAGCGTGTTGCTGTAGGAGACGACACCGCCGAGATAAAACGCCGAGCTGCCAGGGACGTCCGTGAGAACCTTGCCGATCCAGCCGCCGCTGCAGGATTCCGCGGTTACCAGCCGGCGCTCGCCATCCATCAGATGCGCACCCACGCGAGTGGCCAGCCGCTGCAATTCGACGTCGTCAATCATGCGGGAGCAATAATTCCGATCCACGCGTGCGTCAAGCTGTGCATATGCGGACGTGACCGGCACAACGCGCACCGAAACCGGCTACCAACGCGCTCGCATGCTCTCTCTCCCGCATACGACCTGACTCCGATGCCACACGTGAGCGCGGAACGACGTGATCTCGCGATGACCGTCGGCGATCTGGGCCGACGCGCGAGCGCGCAGAATCTGATTTCTCAGTGCGCTCGCTTCCTGCTCACGCCCGAGGAGGCGGCCAGCCTTATCGACGATATGGAGGGAACGGTGCGTGCGCGCTGGTACGAAGTGGCGCGCCGCGAAGGTGTAAGCGAGCGTGACTGCGAAACCATGCGGTCCTTTGTCTACGAGGGCTTTCGGCTCGAAGCCTGAAATCGAGCCACTGAGGATTCCATCTCACGTTGAAGCGGCAACCTTATACACGCCGCGTGCGCGCCTGCGCTGCAGCGTGTCGTAGATCGCCGCCGTCGTCAGCAGCACGGCATACGTGATCGCCACCAGCGCGCCGCCGAGCAATCCGCTAAATCGCTCGTCGGGGTGATCGGCGAGGCACAGGATCAGCAACACGGTGGCGACGTGGGCGCCAAACACCCATAGCGATGCGCGGCCCAGCGCGGCAAGCACCGGCACATTGGACAGCCTCGACAGTCGCGCGCCGAAGGCCGTCAGCACGCACAGCAGGGCCAGCAGGTTGACCACCCGCACCGGCGACAGCGTCCACTTGTCGATCCAGAACACATGCAGCGCGAAATCCGTGAAACCCATCGGACCGGCGTAATGCCGCCAGGCGAAGATGGCGCAGGAAACCGCCAGCGCCACGGTCAGCACCTGGCGGCCCGACGCCAGCACTTCGCGCGTCTTGCCGAAGCCCAGGGCGCCGAACCACAGACCCAGCACCCACAGGAACTGCCACGCGAACAGGTCGAACGATCCCAGGGCGCTGAAAGGCATGTCCCATCCGAACGACTGGGTCACGAGCAGGTACAGGTTGCGCCGCAGCCCGAACTGCGCGGCCAGCCAGATGATTGCACTGACGCCGATGACGCGCGCCCAACCCCAGCGCGACGCGGATTGCATGACATACGGCGTGCCGATGCAGAACAGCGCGTACATCGGCAGGATGTCGAGCAGCGCCGGCTGATAGAGCAGCATCGCGCTGCTCACCACCGCTTTCTTCGGCGCCTGGATGTAGAAGTCCAGAAGATTCTCGACCGCCGGGCGATGGAAGCGCACCGCGATCCAGGCGATCAGCGTGAATGCGATCAGCATCAGCAGCATGTGCAGGACATAGATGCGCAGCGCCCGGCGGCGAATCCAGCGACTGGCGGCGCCCACGCCCGCGTTGAGCTGGTACTTCGTGAATATCTTTCCGGCCATGAATGCGGACAGGAACACGAAGCCTTCCGCCGCCGAAATGAAGCCCAGCGGCTCGCCGAAGGCCCCCGACCACACCGTGGGCAGATGCGTCATGGTCATCAGGACGAGCAAGGCCCCGCGGAGCACGTCGATAGAGGAATCCCGCTCGCTCATAACAGCAGTATGCGGCGGCAGGCGCGTGCCAGGTGCTCGCGGCGGCTTCCCATTGATTGATGCCCGCTGTCAGCGTCCGCCGCGTCTTCTCCCGCAGGCTTGTTCATGCCTACGATCATGAGCGGTTGTACCTTGCCGCCGGCGATCTCCGGCGCATCGGCCAGTAGCTCCAGAATCATGAGCGCGCTGTGCTCAGTGCGAGTGCGGGTTTGCCGGCGCCAGGAGCGCTTTTTGCTGCTTGTCATTCTCGGCATTTCGGAGCCCTTTTTCTCCAGGTTCTCTTCGAGCATACGATACGCCCGTGCGAATCCACCCCGCTTGAGAAGATCAAGCGGATTGACCTGCAGCCCCGGTTCAAACAACAGCTCGACGTTGTCGAGCAGGAGCGGGTCGTCTGGGCATTCGTCGCTCGCGATGTTCCGCAGCAGCTCGCCGGCCGAGAAGCTTCGCTTGTTGTTCGGAGGAGCAGCCAACCCGCCACCCGAGTTCGATGCCACGTTCAGGGGCTGGATGTTTAGCCTAGTCCCCAGCTCGCGGAGCAATTTGGTCTTGCCACTGCGGCTCGCGCCTATCAGCAGGATCAGCTTGCTGTTCTGTGCAGCTCGATCCAACGGTAGATGGAATCCTTGGTGACGCCGATATGCTGGGCCACCGGAAACTGCGCTATAAAAGACTCAAAATCGCTCCTTTAGCGCTGTTTATAGCACATACGCCTGGACGCGATGGCTTCTCGGCGCTATGCTTTAAAAGACACAAAACCTCCTAATTTGGTCTTTTTAACGCCCATGCCAAAGAACAACGCCGTCTTTCGTGCGCCTCCTGCGGAGGTCGAGAACACACTCAAGCAGCTGGGCGCCCGGCTGCGTACCGCCCGCCTTGCCCGCAATCTGTC
>CAZBKC010000505.1:0-2460 GCA_964492345.1 uncultured Steroidobacter sp.
AACTGCGCGGCGAGCACCAGGTAGACGATGGCGAGCGCGAAGAAGAACGTGAAGAAGAGCTGCTGGCCGCTGCGCGTGAACTCTCCGCTCTCGCCATCCCACATGAGCGTGGCTTCGGGCGGCAGTTCCCTGGCGACAGTGTCCTGGAACCATTTCACCGCCTCGCCCATCTCGTAGCCTGGCGCGAGGCTCGCGCCGATTTCCACGGCGCGCAGGCGATTGAAGCGCGCGAGTTCGACCGCGCCGGAGACTTCCTCGAGTCTCACGACGTTCGACAGCGGGATCAGTTCGCTGGTGCGGTTCGAACGAACGCGGATGTTGGTCAGATCGGTGATGGTCTGGCGCGCCTCGTCCCTTGCCTGCAGCATCACGTCGTATTCGCGCCCGCGATCGATGTAGCGCGTCACTACGCGTGAACCCAGCACGGTTTCCAGCGTGCGACCCACGGTTTCCAGCGATATGCCGAGGTCGGCGGCCCGATCGCGATCCACCGACACGCGGATCTGCGGCTTGCGTTCCTTGTAGGTGGTGTCGACGTTTTCGAGTCCGGGATTGGCCTGCGCGAGCGGCAGGATTTTCGCCTGCCACGCCGACAAGGTTTCGTAGTCGGGTCCGCCGATCACTGCCTGCACCGGCTGGCCGAAGCCGCGGCGGCCAAGACTGCCCGGCTGCCCGGCAAAGGCGCGCACCCCCGGCAGTTTGCGTGCTTCGGCCATGATGGCCTGCGTGATCTGCGGCGCCGACCGCGTGCGTTCGCTCCAGTCCTTCAGGATCACGATGGCGCGCGCCGAATTGACGTCACCCGTCGACCCGCCGCCGAAGGTGTTCGGGACACGCAGCATCACCCGGGCGATGTCGCCGCTCTGCTCCATCTCCCGGAAAATGATGGCTTCGAGCTGACGTGCATAGTTGTCCATGTACTCGAAGCTCGCGCCTTCGGGACCTTCGATGGTGATGAAGACGCGTCCGACGTCCGGCACCGGGGCGAACTCGGCAGGGATGGAACGGAACGTCAGCAGCCCGAACGCCGACAGCACGGCCAGTGCGGCCACGACCAGCCACGGGCGCGCGATCAGCGCACGCAGGTGCCGGTCATAGATATGCGACAGGCGCCGGAAGAACCGGTCGATCGCGTGCGCAACGCGTCCGCGCTGCATGGCATCCGCCGGCAGCTTCGAGGCCAGCATGGGAGTCAGGGTCAGCGCGACGAGCGCGGAGAACAGCACGGATGCGGCGAGCGTGAAGCCGAATTCGCGGAACAGTCGCCCGAGATCGCCGGGAAGGAAGGAGATCGGGACGAAGACCGCGGCGAGCGTCAGCGTGGTCGCGATCACCGCGAAGCCGATTTCATGGCTGCCGCGAACGGCGGCGACCAGCGGTGCCTCGCCCAGTTCGGTGCGGCGATGCACGTTTTCCAGCACCACGATGGCATCGTCCACGACCAGGCCGATGGCCAGCACCAGCCCGAGCAGCGTCAGCACGTTCACCGAATAGCCGAACGCATACATGATCGTGAACGTGGCGATGATCGACACCGGGATGGTGACCGCCGGGATCAGCGTGGCACGCAGGCTGCCGAGGAAGGCATAGATCACGGTCAGCACCGAGATCAGTGCGAATACGATCGCAATCACGACTTCGTGGAGGGCCGCCTCGATGGCCACGCCGTTGTCCACGCTGACTGCGAGGATGGAGCCGGCCGGCAGTGTGGGACGGATGCGTTCCACTTCGGCGCGCACGCCGCGCACGATGTCGAGCGTGTTGCCCTTGGACTGCGCCTCGATGCCGATGCCGACGCCTGCCTTGCCGTTCAGGCGCATGTCGCTGCGTTCGTTCTCCGCGCCGAGCTGCACGGTGGCCACTTCGCCGAGCCGCACCAGATGGCCGTCGGTGCCGCGCGAGATGACCAGGTTGCGGAAGTCGTCCTCGCTGTCCAGGCCGACCAGCGTGCGCAGCGAGAATTCGCGGGTCTGCGATTCGAGCCGTCCCGCGGGCAGTTCGATGTTCTCGCGACGCAGGGCGTCTTCGATGTCGGTGACCGTCAGCTGCCGCGCGGCGAGCGACTGCCGATCGACCCAGATGCGCATGGCGTAGCGGCGCCCGCCGCCGATACTGACGCGTGCCACGCCCGGAACGGTCGAGAACCGGTCGACCAGGTTGCGCTCGGCATAGTCGGTCACCTCGAGCATCGACATCGAGGGCATGCTGAAGTTGATGAACATGATGGCTTCGGCACTGGCGTCGGCCTTGATCACTTCCGGCGGATCGGACTCTTCCGGCAGATTGCCCAGCACGCGTGCCACGCGATCGCGCACGTCGTTGGCGGCGGCATCCATGTCGCGGCTGATGTCGAACTCGATGCGGACCTGCGAGCGCTCGTCCTCGCTGTCGGACTCGATCTTGAGGATGCCCTCGATGCCGGCGATGGAGTCCTCGATGACCTGCGTGATCTTGGTCTCG
>CAZBKC010000505.1:2470-2706 GCA_964492345.1 uncultured Steroidobacter sp.
GACGATCGCCAGCACGGGCCGGCGGACGGAGGTTTCGGAGAGTTTCATGCGAGAGCGGCCCCCACCCTGGCCCTCTCACCTCGTCGGGTGATTCCGGCACTGCCTCCTCCCCGTAAACGGAGGAGGGGAAAGAGAGAGCCACATTGTCCTTCCCTCCTCCGTTTACGGGGGCCGCTCCTGTGCATCCATGCGCCCGCGGCATTCGCACGTCCTGTGCAGCAGAGGGCAGGGAGGGG
>CAZBKC010000506.1:0-2705 GCA_964492345.1 uncultured Steroidobacter sp.
GGAGGTGCGCTCTTCTTCGAGACGCTTGATGATCACGCGATCGTGCAACGGACGGATTTTCAGCTTGTCAGCCATAGCTCAAACCTCGATGTAAGGTCTTGATGGAGTGGAAACGAATCGGGATTCGCTGGGGTGTTTCGCTCGCCAGAGGCGTTAGCACTCACCCACGGCGGGTGCTAATAATAGGGGCCGACTCGTTAAATTCAAGCGTAGATTGCGTGTGACTTTGGTGACAGACCCGGAAGCCATCGCTATCCTCCCGGCCCGGCTTCGTTCTGTCTAAATCCATGACTTCGCAAGTAATTCTGGCACTTTCGACCTGCCCGGACAGCGCTGCAGCGCAGCGCATCGCGGAAACCCTGGTCAACGAACGACTGGCAACCTGCGTCAATCGGATCGAGGGAGTGCGATCGACTTATGTCTGGAACGACGAGCTTCAAGACGACTCCGAGGTCCTGCTGATGATCAAGACCACGGCGGCGCGGCTTGGCGAACTTGAGGCGCGGCTCAAGGCCTTGCACCCCTATGAACTCCCAGAATTGGTGGTCCTGTCGGTGACCGGCGGGAACGAACGGTATCTGGAGTGGGTCCGACTGGGCGTTGCAGGTAAGGACGAGAAATGAAGCAAGGGCTACTGGCGACGACCAACGAAAGTCCCGCGTGGACTGGCTGCTGGCGACTGGCCGGAATCGCATTGGCGCTACTGGCATTCGCAGGTGTTGTCCCGGCGCTGGCCAAGGATGAATTCCTGCGCCCCGAAGCGGCCTACCAGTACACGACCCGTGTCGAGAACGACCAGCTCATCGTGAGCTGGACTATCGAAAAAGGTTACTACCTCTATAAGAAGAAGATGGGCGTCGCCCTTGCGGCAACGGCCTCGTCCACCCCCCCTTCCACCGCTTCGCGGGAAAAGGATGGGATGGGGGTCTCTCTCGGCGAACCCATCTGGCCCAGGGGCGAAGCCCATAGCGACGAGTATTTCGGCGAGCAGGAAATCTACCGCGGCAAGGTCGAGGTACCGGTGCCGATCACCTTTCACTCCGGACGCCCCGACAGACTCGCAATCGAACTGAAACTGCAAGGCTGCGCGGACGCAGGGCTTTGCTATCCGCCGCTGAAATGGAAGACCGACGTCGCTGTGCCTGCAGTCACAGCGGGCGGCGCAGATCTGCGCTCGTTCCTGAAGCCGAAGACATCGAACGACGAATTCCTGCCGCCGGACGAAGCCTTCAGGTTCGGCGCCGGGATGGAGCACGCCGATTCGGTGGCGCTCACATGGATCATTGCAGACGGCTACTACCTTTATAAGCACCGCATCTCGGTCACGAGCGATACGCCGAATGTGCAGATCGGCACGCCTGTTCTGCCAAAGGGCGAGCCGAAACACGACGAGTTCTTCGGCGACACGGAGGTCTACCACGAAATTCTCGAGGCGAGCCTCCCCGTGGCACGCGCCGCGGGCTCGACCGGCACGCTAAAACTCGACGTCACATATCAGGGCTGCGCTGAAGGCGGGCTCTGTTACAACCCGATCACGAAGACGGTTTCGGTCGAACTGCCGCCGACCGACACAGCAACGACGTTGCCGGCCGCGGTGGCAGCGCCTGCGGCAGGCGCGTCGCCTGTCGTTGCCGAACAGGACCGCCTCGCCACCGCCTTGCAGGGCGACAACCTCGTCTATGCGCTCCTGACCTTCTTCGGCGCCGGCCTGCTGCTGTCGCTGACCCCGTGCGTGCTGCCGATGATCCCGATCCTCTCCGGCATCATCGTCGGTCAGGGCGAGAGCGTGACGCGCAAGCGCAGCTTCGCTCTCGCATTCACTTACGTACAGGGGATGGCACTGACCTATGCGGCAGCGGGCGCGATCTTCGTGCTCGCGTTCAAGCAGGCCCCACAGGCCTTCTTCCAG
Organism: uncultured Steroidobacter sp.; assembly: GCA_964492345.1. Lineage (GTDB taxonomy): Bacteria > Pseudomonadota > Gammaproteobacteria > Steroidobacterales > Steroidobacteraceae > Steroidobacter. Next base: position 1,910 of record CAZBKC010000506.1, read on the forward strand.
CAGCCGTGGATCATCACGCTGATGGTGCTGCTGTTCGTCGCGCTGGCGCTGGCGATGTTCGGTGCCTACGCGTTGCAGCTGCCGGCGGCTCTGCAGACTCGCCTGACAGACGTCAGCAACAAACAGAAGTCAGGCACCTATGTCGGTACGTTCATCATGGGCGCGCTGTCGGCACTGGTGGTCACGGCTTGCGTGGCGCCGGCCATCATTGCGGCGCTGTCCGTGATCAGTCAGTCGCGCCAGATCCTGCGGGGCGCGGTGGCGCTCTATGCAACCGGACTCGGGATGGGTGTGCCGCTACTCATCGTGGGCGCCTCGGCCGGCACGCTGCTGCCGAAAGCCGGACCGTGGATGGATACGGTCAAGCAGCTGTTCGGTGTGCTGTTCCTCGGCGTCGCGATCTATCTCGCCCAACCGCTGCTGCCCGACACATTGACCATGCTGCTCTGGTCGGCCCTCGCGGGCATTTCCGGTTTCTGGATTTTCTCGCTCAAGGGAAAGAGCGGCGCGCCGATCGCCTCGCCCATTCGCGCGGTCGGGCTCATGGCGCTCGTCTACGGAATCCTGTTGCTGATCGGTGCGGCATCAGGCAGTCACGATCCGCTGCAACCGCTTGCGAACCTCCGGGCAGGCTCGGCAGCAACGTCGGGCACGCAACGAGAACACGGCCTCGCATTCCAGCGCATCAAATCGATCGCCGACCTCGACCGCGAAGTCGCTGCGGCCACGGCCGCCGGCAGGCCCGTGATGCTCGATTTCTATGCCGACTGGTGCGTGTCCTGCAAGGAAATGGAGA
>CAZBKC010000507.1:0-2700 GCA_964492345.1 uncultured Steroidobacter sp.
CCCAGTACGGCAGGCCCGATTCGCGCTCGCCGCCGGTCGAGCCGTACTTGAAGTGCTCCCCGGCGTCGCTGTACGTGACCGGCCGATCCGCGACGAATCGCAGGATGAGCAGCACACCCGTCACGGCGGCGAACACGAGCGCGAGCGTCAACAGCAGGAACGCGATGCGTGCCCAGCGTCGCTGCAGCAGCAACGTCAATGCGGACGGCTGGCGCTCCGGCATGGACTCAGGTCTGCGTTCGGGCATGGCTCGCCTCCTCGCTGGGAGACGCCAGCGGCAGGCACGGCCGCAGCGATTCGTATCCGTGCCGCAGCAGATCGTCGAGCGATACCTCCCGCCCGTATTCCTTGCGCAACGCCGCGCCGACCGCCGCCTGCAACTCCATGAGGGCACGCTCATCGGCCGGCTCGGACGTGTGGGTTCGCGCGACGATCGTGGGCGGCTCGGGCGGCATCGGCGTCTTGAGTCGCTGCGACGGCGGCAGACTGCGCATCGCCAGCCGGACATAGATGCGTGGACCGCAATTGCGCAGCGCTTCACTCACCCGCCGCGAATCGCCATGCAGGAAGTTGGGCGGCGTGATCTCGGCCGTGTGATGGCACGCTCCGCACTGCGTTTCGAACTGCAATGCCAGCGCACCGGACTGCGCCGTGGCAGGCACATAGGAGTCGGAGCGTGCCCTGGTCGCCAGCGTCTGAATGGGCGGTGGCCTCTGCTGTGTCAGCCTCGCTGTGATTGCATCGAGGATGGAGTAGTTCAGCGGCTCACGCTGCAGGTCGAGTCCGCGGAGCGCATCGGTCATCGCACTGAAGTCTTCGCGGATATCGACGAGCGCCTCGCCCCTTTCCGGTTCGGCAGCGCTCGCGTGCCGGTTCAACCGGATACGCTCGATGGCGTTGCCGTTTGCCAGGCGCAGGCGCCGCCCGTGACTGCGAACCAGCAAGGTTGCCGACTGCGCCTGCCGGCGGACGGAATCGACTCTGAGATGGCGCACGGGCTCATCGCCCGAAATACTGCCTGGAATGGCAATTTCGTCGATCACCCCGGTCGCCCCATTGAGCGAACCTCGCAGGCGAGCCCGGTCCGAGACGCAGTCGAACTGTTCGAGACCTGCCCTGCCCGAGATGCGACAGCGCAAGGCAGTGCGGTGCTGCGGTGAATTGTGCTGACGGTCCAGTGCGTCGGCTAACGCGTCGAGGCCACGTTGCGGCCAGAAGTCGGCTGCACCCCTGATCAGTCGATCCTTCAGTCGGTCCTCGTGAGCGATGGTGATGATTTCCGCCGGCAGCCGGGGCGACAGGGGATCGAAACGGGTGTCGATATTTGCGGCCTGCAACGCCGTGATGCCTTCGTGCAGGGCGAGAGGATCGCGATTGGGAAGATCGGCACCCGCGAGCGCCAGGCCTGCAGGCCATAGCGTCGCAGCGTTCCGCCGTAGCACGTCGAGGCCGGTGTCTGGTGCGGATCGGGCGTACGTCCTTCTGCCCGTCAACGCGAACTGCAGGGACGCTGTGACGACGGCACGCCGGCAGGCAATGCCGGACTCCCCTTCTCCACAACCGTCCATCCACAACCGCTGGGTCAGTGCGAGGGCATTGGCGCGGTCCGTGGCGTCGTCGATGGCCTGCGAAATGTCGCTGTGCCCGCGAGCAGCGATGCCGGAGAACGATGCCTGCCGCTGCGCCAACCGCGCCGCGATCTGTCCGTTGGCATTGGTCTCGAGCCAGACCGGCTGCGGGAAGATGGGCCCCTGATTCTGATGGCAGGCGATACACACCGTGCGCCGTGCATAAACGATCTGCGGCGTGCGACCCGGCGCAAAATTCCTGACGATCTGGAACTCGAAGCGCCCGAGCGCCTCGTTGTAGCTGATGACTTCGATGACGCCCGCCTTGTCCTGGAACCCGAGGTAGAGCCGGTCGCGCAGGAACATTCCGTCACCCTCGTCGACCACGGCGGCGACGACCCGCGGGTGTGCGAAAAAGTCGGGTGCAGCGGCGACACGTTGCAGCGATCGTCCCAGAGGAATCAGTACGCCACGCGTGCAGGGCCGATCGGTCCTGCATCCGGCAGCGGCTTCGATATGTGCGAGCAGTCGCTCGAAGGGGAAAGGGATTTCCTGCCGGCCATCCGGACCGGTGATGAGCCGCTCGAACAGCGACACGCCCCGCTGCGGTACGTCGGCACCGGTCAGGGTGGGATCGACGACCCACTGGGGATGGCGGGTCTCTGCGCCGTGAGCCGCGAGCGTCAGCGCCAGCATCGACACGCTCCACCCCGCTCGTCGCGACCGCCGGCCTGTCCGGCACTGCATCGCTGACTGTGGCGGGACATGGGCGGCGGACATGAAAGTTCGGGACTACGCCGTCACGTGGACGCTGCCAGCAGCGAGCGTGCCTGCGTGCCGCTCCAGCAGTCTTCCTGCACCTGTCCCGTCTTCAGGAAGCCGGTGCCCTGCTCGTCGGCAATCTCCTGGTTGTAGAGCACGAAGTTCAGCAGGAAGGCCTTGCCGGCGTAGGCACGCCCGAGATAGAAGCCCGGCCGCACCATGCGTATTTCATCGCGGATCTGGAATCCGTTGCGGCCGGCAAGATAGTCGGGCCGTTCGCGATAGCCGGGCAGTTCGTCCGTGAACGCATAGTCGATGATGATGGACTCGCGTCGCGAGTCGAGCAGGCTCTGGCCGCAATACAGGCGCG
>CAZBKC010000508.1:0-2691 GCA_964492345.1 uncultured Steroidobacter sp.
GCGGAAGGCGCCTGTTCATGCAATCGCCAGGCGGCCAGCGCCAGATGCGCAAGCATGCCACCGGCAAAGCCGAGCCCGACTGCGACGCTGAGCCACCACTTCGGGATCGCGAGCGCGGCCACCGTCTCGATGCCGCCCTGCCATTGCGCCAGCGCCTGCGCCGCCAGAAGCGCGGTGGCTGCTGCACAGACCAGCGCGCTGACCCAGGCGAGCACCCGGAACGCGATCTGCTGCCTTTGCACCGAGAGACGCTCGAGCAGCGAGGTAATCGCCACATGGCCGCCGTCGCGCGTGACTGCCGGCAACGCGAAGGCGATGCAGACGAGCATGGAGTACGACACCAGGTCGCTGGACCAGCGGGTCGGCGAGTTGAAGACGTAACGCAGAACGACCTCGGTGACGTACGCGAACAGCATCACCAACAGCGCGGCGCAGGCGATCTGGAACAAGCCACGTGTGAGCGCGGCCAGCAAACGGACAACGGCGCTCACTTGCTCAAGCCGCGCGAGACCGCGAGGGTGCGCATTGCGTCGGCCTCGGCGCCGTTTTTCGCGCGCGCGATCTCCCATACGCCTTGCGCGAAGAGCTCCTCCAGGCGCGCGGCGTCGGCGGCCGGGAACAGCGTCTCCTGCATCCCGCGCTTCTTCATCTCCGCCTGCTCGGCGGCGGCCAGGTTGTCGAAGCGCTTGACGCTGGCGAGCTCGAGCTTGCGCGCCTCCTCGGCGAGCAGCTTCTGGTCGGCCGCGCCCAGGCCGCGCCACGCCGCCAGGTTCATGAAGATGTACAAGCTCGCCTGCCCGAAGGCCGGGCGCGCGTAGTACTTCGCCACCTCGTCCCACTTGAAATCGAGCACGCCGGTCAGGCCCCAGGCAGCGGCGTCGATCACGCCCTTCTCCAGTGCGCTGTAAACCTCGCCGCCGCCCATCACCACCGGCGCGCCACCGAGCGCCTTGATCATTGGGTGGTACGACACGGTGCCGCGCACCTTCATGCCGGCCAGGCCGGGCGAACTGGTCTTGAGCGGTGTCTTGCTGATGTACTGGAAGCCCTTGCTCCCCGTCGGCACGACACCGAGCACCTTCAACCCGAGCTTCTGGTAGTGCTGGTCGACGAAGTCGATCACGCCACCCTCGCGGCGCTTCAGCGGGTCGGCCGCCACCGCATCCATTGCCAGGCCGATTGCCGTCGTGCCCGAGTGGTAGGCAGGGTGCGTGAACAGCAGATCGAAGGCGCCGGCGGCGGTGGGCTGGAACTGCTCGGCAAACGGCACCACATCGGGGCCACCGACCTTGAAGCCGAGCCCACCGTTGCTGGCCTTGCGCACGTTGTCGAAGAACACCTGCGCGATCTCGCGCGCAAAAACGAAGGTCGGCGCAAAGGCGTTCAGTGCGCGCAACTCGCGCTGAGCAGCAGCCATACCCGGCAGGAGGGACAGTGTGGCCACGCCGACGAACTGGCGACGATCGATCAAGGTCATGGGGGTCTCCACACAAGTTCCAGATGGAACTATTATTGGTTCCACAATGTACCAATCGACTTGGGACAAACCCTCATGCAACGACGCCGCATCCTCGAGTCAAGCCCGATCCCCTTCGCCTACCGGATCAGCTACCTCGCCAACTTCTACACCGGCAGCGTCTACCGGCAGGTGCAGGGCAAGCATGGTGTCGCGCGCTCGGAGTTCGTGCTCGTGTTCTGCCTGCGCCAGCTCGGTGAACTGAGCGCGCAGCAGGTCTGCGAGATCACGGGGCGGCCGAAGAACAGTGTGAGCCGCGCGGTGAACGCGATGCTCGAACGCGGCTACGTCGCGCGCGACACCGACCCTGCCGATGCGCGCCGCGGCCTGCTCAAACTGACGCGCAGCGGCCGGGAATTGTTCGACGCGGTGTTGCCGCTGTTCCGCGAACGCGAGGCGGCCATGCTGGCCCCGCTGAACGCGCGAGAGCGCGAAGCGTTGGACCGCCTGCTTGCCAAGCTCGTGCTGCGCGACGACCGGTGGGCTGATGCCGACACCGATGACGAAGCGTAGGTGGGTACGGCAGTGACAGAAATCGCCGCAGGAGCCACTGGCCCCTAGCCACCCTAGCCTGCGCCTGGTGCGCCTGGTGCAGCAGGTCGAACGAGGCGGTTGAAGATGCGCGCGAAACTCAGGGAAGCTCTGCGTGCCACCGGAGCGATGCCGTGCCCTGTTGGCCCACCGATCGCCATCTGGCTCGCTGCCCGGCATCACCGCCTTGGCCCTGGCGGCCTGCACCCTGCCCACCGCGCGCAGGCGATCTGAACAGTAGTGATGCATTCCATGTACGCGGACCGGGAAAAGCTCGACGCCTGGATGCGACAGATCCTGTCCGGAGTGGACGAAGGCAGGTCCGCCCCCATGTCGACGCGGTGCTCCGCTTCGCCGATGTCGCGGCGGCCCATGCGCGCCTCGAGGCGCGGGGCAACATCGGCAAGGTCTTGCTTGCGCCCTGATCTGGCCCGGGCCGTTCGCAGCATGCGGTAGTGATCGGCGAGACTCGCTCAGCCTGCCGCTGAAAAGTGCGCCATCTGGTCTGCGTAGGCCTTCGCGAAGGACGGACGGGCCGTGGCGCGTACGACATAGTCACGACAGGAGCGGTGCGCCGTCAGTCCGTCAAACCTGTCGACGAGACGCAGCACATCAGCCATCAGGATGTCGGCGATGGAGAAAGA
>CAZBKC010000509.1:0-2686 GCA_964492345.1 uncultured Steroidobacter sp.
TTCAATCAAGCACTTACTCCCTTGATACCCCTCGAATCCGCCAAGACCGGCTAAGCTGCCGGCCCGAGTCCTTCCACCCTGAGCCACCGCATGGCTGACATCCCCCAGATCGCCTCGTCCGTCGCATCGCTCAAGCAATCGCTCGAAGCGCATCGTTACATCTGTTCCGAGCAGATCGCGACTGCCGTCTACCTCGCCTATCACCTGCGCAGGCCTGTCCTGATCGAAGGTCCGCCCGGCGTCGGCAAGACCGAACTCGCCAAGACCACGGCGGCGATGTTCGAGCTGCCGCTGATCCGCCTGCAATGCTACGAAGGACTCGACGAAGCGAAAGCGCTGTACGAATGGAAATACGGCAAGCAGCTGCTGTACACGCAGGTACTGAAGCAGACGCTCGATGAAGTGCTGCAGGGCGCGCGTGGCTTCGCCGAGTCGGTGCGTCGTCTGCATGAGTTCGGCGACATCTTCTTCTCCGAGGAATTCCTGGAAGCGCGACCGCTGCTCAAGGCACTGCGTTCGGAGCACGGCTGCGTGCTGCTGATCGACGAGGTCGACAAATCGGATCACGAGTTCGAATCGCTGCTGCTGGAAATCCTGTCGGACTACCAGGTATCGATCCCGGAGATCGGCACGGTGAAGGTCACACGCGAACCGCCGCTCGTCTTTCTCACCAGCAACAACACGCGCGAGATTTCCGATGCACTCAAGCGCCGCTGCCTGCACCTGTACATCCCGTTCCCCGACATCGCGCTCGAACAGCGCATCATCCACGCGCGCGTCCCGGAGATGCCCGCGCAACTGCAGGCGCAACTCGTCAACTTCATCCACTCGCTTCGCGACCTCGACCTGAAGAAAGTACCCTCCATCAGCGAAACGATCGACTGGGCGCGCACGCTCCTGCTACTGCATGCAGACCGGCTCGACCCGGAGCTGGTGAAGAACACGCTGAACGTCATCCTCAAATTCCAGGAGGACATCGACAGTGTGCAACCGGAGCTGCCGGGACTCACGGCGAAGGCCGTGAATCCCGCAAGGGGATCGTGATCAGGGGGTAGAAGGCGGGCGTCAGCAGGTTCTTCTCTGTTCCGGGCTCTGACCACCCCCCTACCCCCTGATCACGACCCCCTCCTCCCATGGACCGCCTCCTCACCAGTTTCATCCGTGCCCTGCGCAATGCAGACGTGCGTGTGTCGACCGCGGAAACGCTCGATGCACTGCACACGGTCGAGCTGGTGGGTTATGAGAATCGCGAACTGCTCAAGACCGGCCTTGGCCTGGTGCTGCCGAAGACGCTGGCCGAGAAGGCGATCTTCGACGCGACATTCGATCAGTTCTTCGCGCGCCGGCAGGCCACCTCGCTGGCAGGCGAAGACATGGACGGCAGCGACGACGACTCGACCGATGGCTCCGGCGCCGCCAGCCAGCAGGGCCAGGGGGGCAGCGGCCAGGGGAATCGGGTGTCGGACAGTCCATCCGACGCCTTGCACGATCCCTCCTCTGCGGCCGAGCTGCCGTCGGCACAGTCCGCACTCGGCCAACTGCTCATGCGCGGCAATCAGATGGAAATCGACATCGCCATCAATGCAGCCGGCGTGCGCGTCAACGTGCAGCAGATCGAGTTCTTCACCCAGAAAGGCGTGTACACGTGGCGCATCCTCGATGCGATGGGCCAGCAGGAACTACTGCAGGAAATTCAGGACCTCGAGGCGATACACGAAGTACCGCCGCGACGACTGGCACAGGAACTGACGCTCCGGCGCGACCGGCTGCGCGAGCAGGTCCGCGACCATGTTGAACGCCAGTTTCTGCTGCACGCCGACGTGACCGGCAAGCGCCTGCGCGCCGACCTGTTGCGCAATGTACGGCTCGGTCGCATCGATGCCGGCCATCAGAAAGCCGTGCGCGAACTCGTACGCCGGATGGCGCGGCGACTCGTATCCGCCTACTCACGCCGCCGCAGGGTGTTCAATCGCGGCCAGCTCCATGTGCCGCGCACCCTGCGCCGGAACATGAAGTACGACGACACCATCTTCGACCTGCACTGGAAATCGCAGAAGGTCGACCGGCCGAAGGTCTTTGCGATCTGCGACGTCAGCGGCTCGGTCGCCAGTTATGCCGCCTTCATGCTGATGTTCCTGTACAGCCTCGACGAAGTATTGCCGCGGGTGCGTTCCTTCGCATTTTCTTCCGCCCTCGGTGAAGTGACGGACCTGTTCGCCGCCCACGAACTGGACGACGCCATTGCCCTGACGATGCGGCAGTTCGGCGGCGGCTCCACCGACTATGCCCAGGCTTTCGTTGATTTCCGTCGCCTCTGCCTCGACGACATCGACAAGCGCTCGACCGTGATCGTGCTGGGCGACGGACGCAACAACAACGCCGATGCCCGTGGAGACATCCTCAAGGAGATCTACGACCGCTGCCGGCGGCTGATCTGGCTGAACCCGGAAGCGCGCTCGCTATGGAATACGGGCGATTCAGAAATGCGCCACCTCACACCCTACTGCCATCAGGTCGAAGAGTGCGGGACGCTGGCGCAGCTCGAACGGGTCGTGAGCCGACTGTTGAAGGCGACGACGTAGGAAAAAAGAACGAAGATGGGTCCCCGCCTGCGCGGGGACGACAGAGCAAGGTGCGGAGCCATCCCAAAGAATTGATGTCATCCCCGCCTGCGCGGGGATGACAT
>CAZBKC010000510.1:0-484 GCA_964492345.1 uncultured Steroidobacter sp.
GCGGCCGAGCTTGGTGGCGAGGATCACGGCTTCGATGTAGCTGTCGTCCTTGAAACCGTTGCAGACGATCATGCGCTCCGGCGCGTCTTCGGTCAGCGCCATCACGGCGAGCAGTTCGGGCTTGGAGCCTGCTTCGAGGCCGAAACCGAATTCCTTGCCGTAGCGATACACCTCTTCGACGACCAGGCGCTGCTGGTTCACCTTGATGGGGAACACGGCGCAGTAGCGGTTCCTGTACTCGTTCTCGCTGATGGCCTGCGCGAACGCGCCGTGCAGCCGCTGCAGGCGGTGATGCAGGATGTCGGAGAAACGGATGACGACCGGCGCGGTCAGGTCGCGCGCCTTCAGTCCCTCGACGACTTCGTGCAGGTCGATCTCGTGCTGGGTGTCGGGACGCACGACGACGTGCCCGGCCGCATTGATGCCGAAATAGTGCTTGCCCCAGGCAGGCACCTGGTACAGATCGAGCGAGTCCTCGATCTTC
>CAZBKC010000510.1:520-2684 GCA_964492345.1 uncultured Steroidobacter sp.
TGACGGCAGAGGCATGGAACCGGTCCTTTCCCTTCCGACCGTCAACGGCCAACGGTCAACCGTCAACGGCCCTTTGCGACTGCACGCGACTGATCGCGGATCCATTCGCTCCACGACCCTGCATACAGTTTCGCGCCAGGCTTGCCTGCGACTTCCTGCGCCAGCAGCAGGTGGCAGGCCGTGACGCCGGAGCCGCACATTGCGATCGTGTGAGAGTCGTCGATGCCGGCCTGCGACTTCTCGAAGCGCGCCCGCAGTTCCGTTGCCGGCAGAAAGCGTCCATCGCTGCCCAGGTTGAGCGCGAACGGATGATTCGTTGCGCCAGGAACATGTCCGGCGACCGGGTCGATCGGTTCGACTTCACCGGCGAAGCGCTCGGGCGCGCGCGCATCCAGCAGGCGCCAGCGGTTGCTGCGAACGTTCGCGTCGACCTGCGATGCGTCCAGCCACAGGCTGCGGTCCGGATTCACGGTGTACTGCGTGGACGCGCGTGGGCGAACCTCGGTGGTGACCGGCAATCCACCGCTCGTCCACGCCTTGAATCCTCCGTCGAGCACGGCGGCGTTTCTGTGTCCTGCCCAACGCAACAGCCACCAGAGCCTCGCGGCATACGCGCCGGTATCGGCGTCGTAGGCAACAACCTGCGTGTCGGCAGTCAAACCCCAGCGGCCCAGTGTGAGTGCGAATTCTTCCGGCACGGGCAGCGGGTGACGTCCGCTCGACGGCGTGATCGGCGCCGCCAGGTCGCGATCGAGGTGTGCGTACACGGCGCCCGGAATATGACTCTCAGCGTACGCAGCCTCGCCAGCCGTCGGGTGTGCCAGGTCGAAGCGGCAGTCGACGATCAGCCAGTTCGGGTCGGCGAGATGGGCGGCGAGATCGTCAGCGGCTATGAGGGTGGAGAACATGGAAGTGTGCGCGTGACGGGTGACCAGTGACGCGTGACGGGCCGGAGATGAGCCGGATTCTGACTCGTCACCGGTCACTCGTCACTGGTCACGCCATGTCCGCTACAATCCGGCCGGTTCTCATCTTTCAGGCATTCGCGACATGGCACTCGAACTCTGGTGGGGCAGCGGCAGTCCGTATTCATGGCGGGCGCTGCTGGCACTTGAATGCAAGCAGCTTCCCTACGTCTCGCATCTGGTGCAGTTCGCGAAGCAGGAGCACAAGTCGCCGCAGATGCTCAAGATGAATCCGCGCGGCCGCGTGCCGGTGTTGCGCGACGGCGATTATGTCTGTTTCGAATCGATGGCGATTCTCTACTACCTCGAGTGCAAGTATCCCGAGGTACCCTTGTTCGGTCGCACTCCGGAGGAGTCAGGAACAATCGCACGAGTGATCAGCGAGTATCAGGCCTACGTGGAGGAGCACATCAAGAAGGTGATGTACGCGGTTCTCTTCCAGGCGACCGACGGTGGTTTTTCGGACGATGTCATGCGTGCCATGCACCTGCTGGCCGCGGAAGCGCGCACCATCAATACCCGGTTGAGCACGTCGGCCTGGCTGGTGGGCGAGCATTTTTCCGCCGCGGATGTCGTGATCTTTCCGGGCATCCAGATGCTGCTGCGTACGCTGGAACGGCGCGAAGCCGGCGACCTGCGCACTCGCCTGCTGCCACTGGAGACCAACTATCCCGCAGTCGCCGCGTGGATCCAGCGCGTCGAAGCGCTGCCCGGCTACGACCGAACCTATCCGCCGCATTGGAGAGAGAAGGCGATAGCGGATAGCGGATAGCGGATGGTTCAGAGCGCGCTTCGCGTTCCGCGCTATTCACGATCCGCCATCCGCCATCCGCTTCATTCTGTCGGGGTTCGCCGCGCGGGGAAAAATCAGTACACTCGGCCGCTCGTTTTTCATCGACCAGTCGAGTGTCTTGATATGTCCGAGTACCCCGTTCACGTCGTCTTTCCCGGCAGGATCATTTTCGTTGGATTTGGCAGTATCGGTCAGGGAGTGTTGCCGCTCATCTTGCGGCACATCGGCGTGAGCCCCGATCGCATCACGATCGTGACTGCTGACGATGCCGGTCGCGCGGAAGCTGCCGAATACGGCATCAAGTTCGTCAAGCAGCCGCTCACGAGCGACAACTACGCCCAGGTACTGGAACCGCTGCTGTCGCGCGGCGATTTTCTGCTGAACCTGTCGGTCGACGTGTCGAGCG
>CAZBKC010000511.1:0-2663 GCA_964492345.1 uncultured Steroidobacter sp.
GCGCACGCGTTCACAGTCGGGCAGCGTCGGGGCGGCAAGCTGTGCGATCCAGGACAGCCATGACTGCGAAATGCCGTGAACGAACACGATCGCCGGACCCTTCAGGTTGCCGGTCTCGACCACCTTCAGCCGAAGACCATCGGCCGTGGTTACGCTGGTGAACTTCAGCATGTTCAGAACTCCCTCAGTGTCGTCATCGCCGCCCCCGCAACCCGTGAACAGGCCTGCTGCCGCGGCACCCAAACTCAACCTCAGCACGTCTCTGCGATTCACGCATTGCCTCCCGGGTGTCGGACACAGTCTCGGTGACCGCGGCCGGCGAGCCCATCGGGACTTCACCCTCGCAGACCTCGGCGATGGACAGCGCACGACAATCGTGGCAACTTCGCGCGCGATGGCCTGATCAGCACGCGCGAAGATTCAGGAGGACGAGCGCCATGCCGGGAACGTTGACGATCGAGGAATCGCGGCAGCTGATGCGTGTGACGCAGCGCCTGTGCAGGCCGCCGGTGCCGGGAGGTCTGTTGGCCGACAAGGACCTGGCCGACGACCTGGCGAGGCTGTTCCATGCCGACTTTCTCGGCAGCACCCGATGGAACCCCGAACATCGCGGCTTCGAAGACGCGCGCTGCATCGGGCGTGAGGACGAGATGGCGCGCCAGTACGTGGAGCGTTTCCAGTTCGAAGACCCGATCTCACCGAAGGCGCGCCACTGCCGCGAACCCAGCCTGATTCATGCCATCGTGCCGCGAGACGAGCTGATGCGAACGCGCTACTACAGAGAGTTTCTGCTGCCGTTCAAGACCGTGGACGGCATCGACCTGTACCTGTACCAAGGAACGCACAACGTCGGCGACCTGCGGATCTGGCGGGCACCCGGGCGCAAGGCTTTGGGCGAGCACGAGGTCGCGCTGCTCGGCCTTCTGCGGCCCTATCTGCTCAACGCGATGCTGAGCTTCAGTGAGCTCGCCGCGCCCGGCGGCGGCTTCAATCCAGCGGGCGCCGAACAATGCCGCTGGCCGTGCTTCACTCATGCGCCACGGCTCGGCGTGCACTCTGCCAACGGTGCTGCCGAGCGGTTGTTGGGCGAGTTGCCAGAGGCCGACGCGCAGGCCCTACGCCTGCGCATCGAACGAGTCGCCCGCGCCGAGCGGCCGTCGGCCTGGGAAGAGTTCACGCTGTGCGTGGCGCGTGGCAGCGACAGCGCCACGACCCTGGTGCAGTTCGTGCCCGTCCTCTCGGCGACCGGCGCGGCGCACACCTTCGAGCGCGCATTCGGCCTGACGCCGCGCGAAGCGCAGGTGTGCCTGCTGCTTGTCGCCGGACACGCCGACGAACGGATCGCCGCCGCACTGGGCATCAGCTACTGGACCGTGCGCACCCATCTGCGCAAGGTGTTCATCAAGGTCGGTGTCGCCAACCGTGTCGAGCTCACGCGCGTACTCATGACCCTGTCCCTGGCCCGTGATCTATAGTCAAACGTATGAGTACTCATGCGTTGAAAGCGACTCTCGATGCCGATGCCACCGGAATGACAAAGACGGTTCAGGCGAGGCCTTCACGCGCAAGGAAGAAGAAGCGCTTTGTCGATGACTACCTGCCGGCTCTGCTCGGCCAGGCCAGCCAGCTGATCTCCTCCGAGTTCCACCGGATCGTCAGCGCCAATGGCCTCACCGTTTCAGAATGGCGCGTTCTGGCGTCGCTGGAGGGCGGTGAGCCGGTCAGCGTCGGAGGCCTGGCGGCCACTTCGCTCAACAAGCAGCCTACCCTCACGCGCCTGCTCGACCGTATGGAGGAACGCGGGCAGGTGCAACGTGTGCCGCACGAAGGCGGAGACCGCCGCATCACGCTCGTGCGCATCACGCCGCTGGGAAGCCAGACGGTTTCTCAGCTCATCGCGCTGGCAACCAAGCACGCGGAGCATGTGCTCGAACCGTTCGGGAAGAACCGCGCAGAGGACCTGAAAACCATGCTGCGCACGATCATCGAGCTGCACCGGAAGCCGGATACCGGTGCCTGAGGCCTCTCGAGGAAGCGCCGGGCCGACCCGAGTTTGCTTGTCCCCCGCGCAGGGCGCGCTAGGTGCAGCCCGGCCGTGAGCCGCTCAGAACGCGGCCTCGTCCATCGCCATCACCGCCGCCCCGCCACGCATCGACACCTCCGCCAGCGCAGTCGCCTGAGGCAGCATGTGTTCGGCGTAGAAGCACGCGCTGTGCAGCTTGGCGCGCAGGAAGATCGGATTGCCGCGCCCCTGCGCGAGGTGGCGGTGCGCGACCAGACCCGCGCGGGCCATCTGCCAACCGCCGGCGACCAGGCCGAACAGGCGCAGCAGCGGCACCGAGCCGGCGAGCACCTCGAGCGGGCGCGGAGCGTAGTTCGCCATCGCGGCGTCGCACGCCGCCTGCAGGGCCTCGACGGCGTGCCGCAGTCGCAACGCGATGCGTGCAAGTTCAGCGTCTTGCACACTGGCCAGTTGCGCCAGCGTGCCGTGCACCAGCGCCAGCCAGACGCGCAAGGCCTCTCCGCCATCGCGCACCAGCTTGCGTTCGACCAGATCGTGGGCCTGGATCGACGTCGTGCCTTCGTAGATCGCGGCCACGCGCACGTCGCGCCGCGCCTGCGAGACGCCACTTTCCTCGATGTAGCCCAGGCCGCCGTGCCCC
>CAZBKC010000512.1:0-2659 GCA_964492345.1 uncultured Steroidobacter sp.
GCTCCATCACCGGCTTCGGCCAGAGCGGCCCGATGCGGCAGGTCGCGGGCTACGACTTCATCATCCAGGGTATCGGCGGGCTGATGAGCATCACCGGCGAGCGCGACGATCTGCCGGGCGGCGGACCGCAGAAGGTCGGCGTCGCCGTGGCCGACATCACCACTGGCCTTTATTCGACGATCGCCGTGCTGGCGGCGCTTGCTCACCGCTCCCAGACCGGCGAGGGACAGTACATCGACATGGCGCTGCTCGACGTGCAGGTCGCGACCATCGCCAACATGAACATGAACTACCTGATTTCCGGCAACGTCCCGAAGCGCCAGGGGAACGCCCACGCCAACATTGTGCCGTACCAGGTGTTCGCGGCCGCGGATGGCGAACTCGTACTCGCGGTCGGCAACGACAGCCAGTTCGCAAAGTTCTGCGAGGCTGCGGGATGTGCCCTGGCACAGGACGCGCGCTTTCGCCGGAACGCGGATCGCGTGCGCAATCGTGCCGAACTCGTGCCGTTGCTGGAGCAGGTGCTGAAGCAGCGCACCGTCGCGGACTGGGTTGCGCTGCTGGAGCCACTGGGTGTTCCCGTCGGCCCGATCAACAACCTCGCGCAGGTGTTCGATCATCCGCAGGTCGTGAGCCGGAACATGCGCATCGATCTGCCGCATCCGCTCTCGGGTTCGGTGCCGCAGGTGGCAAGCCCGATCAGGATGTCGGCGACACCGCCGCAGTATCCGGCGGCGCCACCGACGCTCGGTCAGCACACACGCGAAGTGCTGCGCGAGCGGCTGGGTCTGTCGGATGAGGAACTGGCGCGGCTTGCCGAAGCAGCCGTGATCGGCGGGTGAGGGAGAAGAGTTGGCCGCAAAAGACCGCATAAAAGAACGTGGATTGATCTGAATCCGGCCTTCAGTCTTCCCCCCTCTTTTATGCGGTCTTTCGCGGCCTCCCGGTCTTTGTCGCGATCAGATTCCGAGAATAGCCTTCGCCTTGCCCAGCGCCTCGACCGATTCGCCGTGCTTTCCGGCCTTGTGCAGGGCTTCGCCTTCGGCGCGGTACTTCTTCACTTCAGCAAGTTGTTCGGCGGTGAGATTCGGTTGTGCGGCCAGGGCCGCATCGATCTCCTTCATATCCATCGGGCAGTGTGCCGCCAGCGCTGAAGTCGTGATCGCGGCGAGTGCAGCAGCGATGAACAGTTTGCGCAGATTCATGACGCTTCTCCGTGTTGCCAGAGATTGGCGTCCGCATCGTAGGCCGCTGGCGGGAAAGAGGCGAGTGCGTTCAGCGGCACTCGCCTCAAGAAAGGTCAGTACTCGGCGTTGCGGTATTCGACTGCCACCCGGTGCGTCGCCGGCAGGTCTTTGCGGACACAATCGGAAATATCGAAGACCCAGTTGTTCTTGACGCTCTGCTGCGCGGCACGGTCCAGAAAACGATAGCCGCTGGAGCGTTGCAGCTCGGTGCTGGCGGCACGGCCGTTGGAGTCGATCTTGACGTCGATGTAGACGATGCCTTCCTGTCCGCGCAGTTGCGAGCGGATGGGGAAGACGGTCGGACTTTCGAGAACGCGGGGCTGGCAGGCTTCCTCTGCGACGGCAAGAGCAGGCAAGGTGAGGAATGCGGTGGCCAGAATCTTGAGCGGGGTGTTCATGCGGAATCCCTCGGGACTGATGGAACTCGGGGTGGGGAAAAGAAGTCCGCCGCAGGAACCGTTTGCGGGGGTCAGTGGCAATCCGGTCCTGCGACGGCCGACCGGTATGTTGCGTTGCGGCAACGATGCGCCTTGAACTGGCCGGGTTCAGACGCTACATTGCAAAACGCTACAGACCTGTCTGTTTTTATGCTACGTACAGGTCTGTAGCGTTGTCAAGGCCATTCCAGCGAGGTGAGCGATGGGCAGACCAGCGGCAGCGAAATCCGGGGAAGAAGGCACCGAAAGTGTTCGGGACCGCATCCTCAACACCGCCCGCGACCTCTTTTACCGGGAAGGCGCGCGTGCGGTCGGCGTCGACATGGTCGTGGCGCAGTCAGGCGTCGCGAAGACCAGCCTCTACCGGTGGTTTCCCTCCAAGGACGCGCTGATCGCGGCGGTGCTGGAGCGGGAAGCAACCGATCGCTGGAACGGCTGGGACTACAACATCGAACGCAGCGGTCCGACCCCACGCGAAAAATTGCGTGCGCAGTTCCAGGGTATCGCCCGTTTCGTCAGCAGCTCGAAGTATCGCGGCTGTCCCTTCCGCAATATCACGGTCGAATTTCCCGACCCGGAGCATCCCGCCCACGAGATCGCGAGTGGCGTGCAGTTCGAACTGCAGCGTCGCATCCGCGGACTGGTGGATCAGATGGAAGGGGTGCGCGATCCGGCGGAGCTGACCGACCAGCTCGTGCTGCTCGTCGACGGTGCCTTCTCGGTGGCGCAGTGCATGGGCAGCGACGGCCCGCAGAAATTCGTCGTCGCGGCCGCCGACGTCCTCATCGACAACCAGTTGCGGCCTGTGAGCTAGTAAGAAAGAAGCGGTTGGCGGTTAGTCAGAGGATGCTCCGCGGCCCTTTCATGCCTTGCGCGCGACCCCCGAGGGATGAAAGCGCGCGCTCTGACTATCCGCCATCCGCTAACCCGACTTAGCGGATTCACTCTCGTTTCTGCTCATTCTTGCGGGCGATC
>CAZBKC010000513.1:0-2659 GCA_964492345.1 uncultured Steroidobacter sp.
ACCGGTGAGATTCTGCACGTGCACCACAAGACCGTCTTCTGGGACTACGAGTACACGCTCTTCACTCCGGGCACGAAACAGCTGGAGGTCGTCGACACCCGGATCGGTCGCCTCGGCCTGCTGCTGTGTGCGGACGGAATCGTGCCCGAGGTGCCTCGCGTGCTGGGTCTCAAGGGCGCAGAGATCCTCGTCAACTCGCTGAACTCCCGTGGCCCTGATGAGATGCGCGTGCACGAGCCGCTTCGGGCGATCGAGAACCACGTCTGGCACATCGCCGCGAACACGGTGTCAGGCCCGGGCAACGCATACCCGTGGACTGGCGGTTCACAGATCATCTCGCCGACCGGTGAGATCCTCGCCAACGCCGGCGAGACCGCAGACGGTCTCATCGTGGCTGACATCACGCCGCCCACCAGTTTCCCCAAGGTGCTCGCGGGTATCGGTGAGCTCGAGGCATTCCGTCGACCGGACCTCTACGGCGAACTGGTGGCAGAGAACAGCACCCACGTCGTTGACTATGGACCGGTCCGCGACGATGCGCCGGTCATTCCGCTGCGCGTGGCGGCGCTCCAGACGTCCTGGTACCACAGCACCGAATGGACGCTCACGCGAATCGCGGACCAGATCGCGTATGCCGCCAAGCGCGGGGTGCAGCTCGGGGTTTTCCCGGAATTGTTCATCCATCGGCCCGGCGAGATCGCGAAGGATCCCGCCGCCGCGGCGGATCTGTCGGCCGCAGCACTCGCCGTCGTCAGCGCCGCTGCGGCCGAGCACGGAGCCTGGGTCGTTGCCAACCTGGTCGAGCGCGACGGCATGAGTTTCTACTCGACGGCCTACCTCATCAGCGCAGCCGGCGCCGTCGAAGCCCGCTATCGCAAGGCGCACCTCAACGAAAGCGAACGGACATGGGCCAGCGCGGGCGATGAGTTCGTCGTCGCGGACACCCCGATCGGCAAGATCGGCCTGATGATCGGCGATGAAGTCTGGCTTCCAGAGATCTCCCGCATCCTCGCCCTGCGCGGAGCGGAAGTAGTCGCGCATCCCGTGTCGTGGGATCGCGCGGAGGCTGCCAGCATGGCAGCGACCGAGCGAACGGAGGAGAACCGCACGCATCTGGTCTCGGCAGCGCGTCTGGATAACCCAGCCGGCATCGGAAGCCAGATCGTGATCGCCGACCGGTTCATTCCTGGGCAGCCGATCGCGCTGATGCGCTACCCCACCGCCGTCTGGTCGCGTCCGGGGTTCGAGGAGAATGTCTTCTACGACCTCGACCTGCAGGATGCGCACAGCAAGATGCAGGGATATCACCTGGATCCGCTCGCTACTCGCCAGCCCCACCTTTACGACGTGTTCGTCGAGGATGCGGTAGCGACGCAGCGATGATCATCCAATCCCTGGTCAGCGGATTGGCTATCGGCGGCATCTATGCATTGCTCGCCGTGGCCTTCCTCCTGACATATCGCGTTGCCGGCGTGCTCAACTTCGCGCAGGCGGAGTTCGTCATGCTAGGCGCTTTCGTCGCCTCGACGTTCGCCTCCTTCTCGGGTGTGCCGCTTCTTGTGGCCGCCTTCCTGGGTATCGGGGTTGCGGCAGTCGCCGGTGTGGTGATGGAGCGGGTGACGTACCGGCCCCTCCGGAACAAGCCACACGCCTCGCTGATCATCTCGACCGTCGCCTTCGGCATCGTCCTGCAGCAGGCTGCACACCTCATCTGGGGACCGGATCCGCGCACGATCGACTCACTCGTTCCGAACATCTCGCTCGACATCCTGGGTTCGCGTGTGAGCACGGTGTCGCTGTTCATCTTCGTGGTCTCGATCCTGCTGATCGTCGGACTCACGCTCGTCCTCAACAAGACGAGGCTCGGCCGTCAACTGCAGGCCACGGCGGTCGATGCCGACACGGCGAAGCTCATGGGCGTCCGCACCGGTCGGCTCGTGATCATCGCATTCGCCATCAGCACGGCGATGGCCGGCGCGGCCGGTGTGCTCGTCGCCCCCATGTTCACGGTCTCCGTGCATGTCGGTATGCTCCTGGCGCTCAAAGCCTTCGCCGCCTGCGTCATCGGAGGATTCGGCAATATCGGAGGAGCCGCCGCCGCAGCGTTCCTGCTGGGCATCGTCGAGAACCTCGCTGGCACATTCGTGGGAACCGACAGCAAGGATCTGATCGCCTTCGCACTGATGATCGGCTTCCTGCTGCTGCGACCTCAGGGTCTATTCGGCTCAAAGGTGGGTGAGAAGCTATGAGCTCTGCGATTCTCGGGGTCGGCGGCAACGCTTCGAAGCAGGATGTCGTGCGGCGCGTGGGCTCCTGGCTCGTCTGGCCCGCTGCGCTCGTCTTCGTCGTGAGTCTCGCATTCGGCGTCGAGAGCAACTACTGGCTGCAGGTCATCGTGAGCGCTGAGGTACTGATCACGGTGTCGACCACCGCGGAGACCCTGGCCGACCTGTACCGGGACCTGCACGCCCACCCCGAGCTCTCCTACGCGGAGCACCGCACCGCCGACGTGGTCGCTCGCTCGCTCACTGCGCTGGGCTACGAGGTGCACACCGGGATCGGCGGCACCGGAGTCGTCGGGCTGCTGCGCCGGGGGAGCGGGCCGACCGTCCTGCTGCGCGCGGACATGGACGGTCTGCCCGTTGCCGAGGACACGGGG
>CAZBKC010000514.1:0-2651 GCA_964492345.1 uncultured Steroidobacter sp.
CGATCAGTCACATCGGCGACAGCTTCAGCCAGAACGCGCGCGATCTGCCGACCTGGGAGGCGGCGCTCGACGCCGGGCGCCTGCCGTTGTGGCGCGGTCGACATCTCGACTTCGACGACGTGGTGCGCGCGGACGTCATCCAGCAGTTGATGTGCCTCGGACACATCGACGTCGCTGCCGTGGAACGACGCCATCAGATCGATTTCAATACTTACTTTGCCGACGAGCTGCAGCGGCTGAGCCCCCTTGCCAGCGAAGGGCTCGCAGTCCTCGACGACCGGGCGATCTCCGCGACTTGTCGCGGCCGTTTGCTGCTGCGTATCATCGCCATGTGTTTCGATCGCTACCTCAACGAAGCGCTGCCAGGCGCCGCACCCCGTTTCTCACGTGCCATCTAGCGTTGCCGTCGGCGCGATGACCATCGCGCCGACCCGTGGACCAAAGTCACCGATCGCCGACGACGGCGATGAGTTTCATTTCTGCACAACCTGTGCGTTCTCTTCCGCATGCCTGTCCAGCGGCTTCGACAAGACGCATCTGCGCGACCTCCACGTGCTCGTCGAACATGTCGGTGCATTCCACGAAGGCGACCACATTTTCCGCGAAGGCGATCCGTTCAATGTCATCGCAGCGGTGCGCGCCGGAACGGTGAAGACCTACGTGACGGACAGCGAAGGACGCGAGCAGGTACTGGGATTCTTCCTGCCCGGCGAAGTAATCGGCCTGAGCGCGATCTCGCACGCGAAATACCCCTGCAACGCGGTCGCCCTCGAGTCGGTGCAGCTGTGCAAGTTCTCGTTCCCCAACATCGCGGCGCTCGCCGCGCGCATGCCGGGATTGCAGCAGCGGCTGTTTGCCCTGCTCAGCGAGGACATCAACAAGGCGGCGCTCCTGGCAGGCAATTTCACGGCTGACGAACGCATGGCGGCGTTCCTCATCTCGCTGTCGCGACGCTATGCCGCCCGCGGTTTTTCCGCCAATCGCTTCACGGTGGCCATGACACGTACGGACATCGCGAACTACCTGCGCCTGGCCTCCGAAACGGTCAGCCGGGTGTTCCGGCGTTTCCAGGACGAGGGGCTGCTGCACGTCGACAGGCGCGATATCGAGCTGCTCCAGCGCCCGAAGCTCGAGGCATTGGCCCGCAACGTACTGCGGGAGTGAGCTGGGACGCGGCGAAGCCGCGGTGGGCTGCTGGGTACTGGGCTCTGGGCTGCTGGGCCGGAAGAACAGATGGAATCGTTCGCGCCTGGTGCTGCCACCATGTCCTCTTCTCTGGCCAGCAGCCCAGAGCCCAGTACCCAGCAGCCCTTCCCCACTCGCTCTCCACCTGATCTGGATCAGGGCGTTGCCCCGCCCGCCGATCGCAGCATCTGCCTACCATTGAGGGAGATGCGTCATGAGTTCGAGTCGTCGGTTATGGATCGGTCTGGGCCTGCTGCTGGCCGTGTCCTTCGGGGTATTGCTGTGGGTCGGAGGCGAGATCCACCGGGTCATGCCGCCGGTTCCCGAGGTCGTCGTCAGCGACAACGGCACGACCGTCTTCACACGTGCCGATATCGAGAAAGGCCGCCAGGTCTGGCAGTCGATCGGCGGGCATCAGCTCGGTTCGATCTGGGGTCACGGCGCTTATGTCGCCCCCGACTGGAGCGCCGACTGGCTGCATCGCGAGGCCACGGCCTGGCTCGATATGGTCGCGCAACGCGAGACATCGCGTCCCTACGTCGATCTGTCGCCCGAGGCGCAGGCTGCATACGCCGCACAACTGCGGCCGCGGATTCGCGCCAATACCTACGACGAAGCGACCGGCACTGTCACGATCTCGAACGATCGCGCGGCGGCGATGCAGCAGGTCGCAGCCCATTACACGGCGCTGTTCGGCAACGATCCTGCGTTGCTCAACCTGCGCAAGGCCTACGCGATGAAGAACGACACCGTGGCCTCGGCCGAAAATCGCGAGGCACTGACTGCCTTCATCTGGTGGTCATCCTGGTCCGCGGTGACGAACCGGCCAGGCAAGGACATCAGTTACACCAACAACTGGCCGCACGACGAACTCGTCGGCAACACGCCTCCCGGGCATCTGCTGCTGTGGACGGTGTTCAGCGTGCTGTTCCTGATCGCCGGCATCGGGCTGCTCGGCTGGCATCATGCGAGCCACAAGGAGGAAGCGCCGCTGTCGCTGCCGGGCAGCGATCCGCTCGCGCTGATTCGCGTCACGCCGTCGATGCGCGCATCCGCCAAGTACTTCTGGCTGGTGATCGCCCTGTTCCTGGTGCAGATCCTGCTGGGAGCGACGACAGCGCACTACCAGGTCGAAGGCCAGGAAGCATACGGCTTCGCCCTGGCGGACATCCTGCCTTACTCGCTCACGCGTACCTAGCACACGCAGCTCGCGGTGTTGTGGATCGCAACGGCCTGGCTCGGCATGGGCCTGTACATCGGCCCGGCGATCTCGGGCCATGAACCGAAGTACCAACGCTTCGGCGTGAACTTCCTGTTCGTCTGCCTGATCGTCATCGTGGTCGGCGCCTTCACGGGGCAATGGCTGGCGGTGATGCAGAAGCTTGGCCTCGACAGGAACTTCTGGTTCGGCCACCAGGGCTGGGAGTACGTGGATCTCGGCCGCTTCTGGCAGATCTTCCTGTTCG
>CAZBKC010000515.1:0-2638 GCA_964492345.1 uncultured Steroidobacter sp.
GCGTGAAATTGCTGGAATGCCCCCAGTAGTCGCGATCGTTGTCGTTGAACTCCTGGCCATGATCGCCCGTGATCAGGATGACGGAGTTCTGCAGCAGGCCGCGAGCCTCGACATCGACCAGCACTTCGCCGATCAGGCCATCCACATAGTGCACCGAGTTGAGATACCGGTTGAACCAGGATTCACGGTCGGAGTTCCTGCCGAGCTTCAGGTAATTGACGTTCTCGATGCTCGGCTGGAACGGCTGCGGGGAGCCGTCGGGGAATTCGTAGGCGTGGGGAGCATCGTAGAACAGCAGCGCAAAGAAAGGCTGTGCCGGGTCCCGGACGCGCAGGTACTGCAGGAAATCATCGGTCAGGTCGCGGTCCCAGTCCGCGGGCCCCCTGCCGTCCGAGCGCATGCGCACGTCGCCGAGCGATGCAAAGACGGTCCGATCGAATTCGGGGCTGTACAGCGGCGCGCTGCGGAATGCGCGAATCTCGTACTGCTGGCGCAACAGCTCATCGAAGACTGCGGGCCCTCTGCGATCGTTGAGCACGGAATGCCAGTACGTCCCCGGAATCGAATAGAACAGCGAGAAAACGCCGATGCGCGTGGCATTGCCGCCACTATGATGATCGTCGAACCGCAGCGCACGACCTGCGAAGGCGGCGATGTTCGGCGTGATCTCGGCACTCATCGAATCGAAACGCCAGGAATCGATCATGATGACGATGATGTTCTTGCGCTGCGCCGGCGTCTCGCACGTCAGCGGACTCAGCGGATACTGCAACGCGCCGCCGCTGGAATTGCTGGCCAATGGCTGACGTTCCCGGCGCACGTTGACCCCTGCAGCGCGCAGGAATCGCTTGGCGGTCGCGACGTAGCGCAGCGGCAGTACGTCCGTCTGTTTCAGGATGACCTCCTTCGATGCGATGTCCGCCCATACGTGGGTGCCGTGAAAGCCGAGCGCCGACAGGCCGATGACGGCCAGTGCGATACGAACGAACCCCGGCTGTCCGGCCGTGCGGCTCACATGACGCCACGCCGCTGCACCGGCGACGACCGTGATGACAAGCACCAGAGTTGCAATCAGCAGTGCCTGCGCATACATGGCGCCCGGGAACACGAACGTTTCGCGTGCTGCCCCGCCGAACAGCAGGTTCAACACCCCGCCATTGATGTGGAACCGATAGAGTCGATAGATCTGCGTGTCGATCAGCAGCGCCATCAGGATCAGCGCCGAGCTCACCACGCCAAGCGGCACGATGAGTCGGGGCCGCGGCAGCAGCAGGCCGAGCGCAAGCACCGGCAGCAGCAGCAAGGCAATCAAGGCGGCGAAATGCGCGACCAGCATCGCGGCGCGGAAAAGCAGCAGTGCAGGATCCGCTACGAAATCCAGCACGGCGAAATAGCGCAGCGAACCGCAGATGGCCAGCAGCAGTGTTGCGAGGAACAGCCAACCCCACCAGCGCCGCACCTGCCGCCGGGCAGCCGCGCCCGCCACTGTCCGTGAAACCGGATCGCCCTGGCCGGAATTCATGGTGCCACCATCGCCCTGCCCCTGGTTTCCTGATATTCAGTGAATTGCGCCCCGCTGCGCAAAGCCCGGATCCGTCAATCGATGAACGCACTGCAAATCTCGTCCACGCTGACCGTCGCAGACTGGCAAGCATATCAGGCTGCCTGGGCCGCCCGGCAGGGACGGTCGCGCCTCTCGCCGCCAGCCCTCGTCGGCGCGACACTGGTGGCGCCCGGTTTCGTCTGCGTACTGGTGCTGCTGGCCGTGCGGCTGCAGCAACCCGTGCCGTTTGTCGCCGTCGGCGTGCTACTCGGGCCGCTTCATCGAACCCCTGCGCAACGACGACACCATCGTGATTACAGCGGCGGCGGCCGACCGCACATCGGAAGGGTCCGCGCCTGCCGCAGCCACACACCGACAACGACAACAAGGCACAGCAGAATCACCGGCCAGTTGCCGACGCGTGCGTACGGCGTCAGTCCCGTCCTGGGCTGCACGACACCGGTCAGGACATCGGGCTTGAAGCGCGGCAGGGTCTTCTCGACGTGGCCATCGGCAAGGATGAGCGCGGAGATGCCGTCGTTCGCAGCGCGCAGCAGCGGACGCTGCGCTTCCATCACGCGCATGCGGCTGATCTGCAGATGCTGCGGCGCTGCCGTCGTATCGCCGAACCAGGCATCGTTGGTGACGTTGACCAGCAACGTCGCCTCCTTGAGCACTGCGAGCTGCTCGGCGCCGTAGGCATCCTCGTAACAGATCGTCGCGCCGATGCGATTCTCCCCGGCACGCAGCGCCGGCTGATGCCGCTCGCCCGCCGTGATGTCCGCGTGCGGCAGGCTCTGCAGGCGCATCCATTCACGGATGAATGAGGGCACGGGGAAGAACTCGCCGAAGGGCACGAGCCTGCGTTTGTCGTACCACTGCGCGTCTTCGTCCAGCGCCAGCAGGCCGTTGCGTACGTCGTTCTCGTCCTTGCCATAGCGCAGCATGCCCGTGATCAGCGTCGTGTTCTTCGCGCGCGCCCTGCTCCACAGCCAGGACATGAAATCGCGCAACTGGTCAGGCATGTCGGGCAGCGCGGCTTCCGGCCACAGCACGATGTCCTTGCCGAGATGCGGCAGCGTCAGATCGCGATAC
>CAZBKC010000516.1:0-2634 GCA_964492345.1 uncultured Steroidobacter sp.
GCGGGTCTTCGGTTGTCAGGCCTTTGTTGTCGGCGCGCAGTCTAGCATTGACTGACGACAGTCGATCGACTCCCAGTAGACACCTGTCGACTTGTGCCAATTCCCGGCAAGCGCAAGCGTCAGGTTATCGCGCACGCCAGTAACGCGGATGTTCCTCACGGAATTGCCGGGGCGACCGCACACCCTCGGGGGCAACATCGATTTCGATTGCGCCGCTGGTCTGCGTGGACAGCGTACGCGCCCCGCTGTCGCGCCAGCGATCGATCACGTCGGGTCTGGGAAAACCCCAGCGATTGCGATACCCCGCTGCGAACAGTACCCAGGCCGGTGTCGTCGCATCGACGAACCCCTGCGTGGACGAAGTTCGGCTGCCGTGGTGTGGCGCCACGACGATGTCGGCGTGCCCGAGTCCCGCCGATACCAACGCCGACTCGCTGTCGCGCTGGATGTCGCCGGTCAGCAGTGCACTGCCCCCGGATCCGGACACCCGCAAGACGCACGAGGTGTCGTTGTCCGATGCGTGAACTGCCGTGTCGGGATGCAATATCGCGAAGTCGACGCCGTCCCATTGCCATGTCTGGCCCGCCGCGCATATCTCGGCAGGCATCGACGATTGCCTGACCGAGGGTCCGATGAGCAAGCGCCTGACCGGCACGCCTTCGACGATCGACGCCATGCCGCCCTGATGATCGAGATCGCCGTGGCTGATCACCAGCGCATCGAGCGCCCGCACGCCCTGGCTACGAAGATACGGCAGTACGACCATCTCTCCCGTGTCGCGTCCGCTGCGGAATGCCGGGCCTCCATCGAACACCAGCACATGCGAGTGTGTGCGCACGACCGTCGCCAGGCCTTGCCCGACGTCGAGCAATGTCAGACTGAAGCCGCGCTCGCGTGGCGTTGCCGGTTGCCAGACGAGTGCCGGCAGGCATAGCAGCGCCGCTGCGATCCTCGTCGGTGCGATACCGGGAAGTACCAGCGTCAGCGTGCCGATCGCCAGCGCCACCTGCACCATCACCGGCAGCGCGGGGAAATGCCACATGGCCAGCGGCAGCGACGCCGCGGACTCGAAGGCCGGCCAGATCCACTCGAGCAGTTGCGCCACGGCCCCAAGAACGAAGCTGCCGGCGGGGAGCCACAGCGCCGCCAGCAAGGCACCCGCCAGCACCAGCGGCACGATGAGCAGCGTGAACAGCGGAACCGCCAGCGCATTCGTCAGCGGCGAGATCAGCGACAGGCTGCCGAACGCCACGATGATCGCAGGCAGCAGTCCGATGGTGACCGCGAACTGCACGCGGGTGAAATTGAGCAGCACGCCTTCCGCCATTCTGCTTCCTGCCGTCGCGAGCAGGATAGCGGCGACGGCACCGAACGACAGCCACGCTCCCGGCGACAGCGGCGCAAACGGATCGATGAGCAGGATGGCGAGCAGCGCCAGCGCGAGCGTGCGGTCGACGCCCCACTCGCGCCGCAGTGTCCTTGCCGCGAAGGCCACGCACAACATGGCCAGTGTGCGTTGCGTCGGAATCGACATGCCGGCCAGCAGTGAATAGCCCAGCGCCGCGAGCACTCCGCAGATCGCCTGGCCGTGGATCGCCGTCAGACGCAGTCGCTGGGCGCGACGCCAGCGCACCAGGTGGCCGCCCGCCCACGCCGCCAGTGCGCCCACCATCGTGATGTGCAGTCCTGAGATGGCCATGAGGTGCGTCATGCCGGTCGCCGCGAACACGCGCCACTGCGCCGCGGATATGGCCTGCGTCTCGCCGACCGCGAGACCCTGCAGGATCCCCAGCATGGAACTTTCACCGACGGCCTCGTGCATCCGCTGCGCCAGCCATGACCGCATGCGCAATACCGCGTAGCGAACCTGCGGCGGCGTCACACGCAGATTGCGGGAATCGTCCCGGATGTAACCCGTCGCACCGATGCCCTGACGGAACAACTGCGCCTCGTAGTCGTAGCCGCCGGAATTCGCGAATCCGTTGCGACGTTTCAGGCGTACGACGAACTGCCACGCCTCTCCGGCCGCGGGATGGCCGGCAGCGTCGTACCACGAGAGCCGGATGCGCGATGGCACGCCGGCAGTCGCATGCGTGACGGCAAATTCGAATTGGGCATCGGTGCCGCTCGCATCGGGCAGGGATGCAATGTCGCCGCGTACCAGCAGGTCCACGCCCTCGAGTTCCTCGGGCAGGTCCTCCTGCAGTCGCGACGTCGCCGCGTACCAGGCCCACACGACACCGAGCACCACAGCCGCAAGGACTGGGGAGCGCAAGAGCCGCGCGACACACAACAGCGACACCGCAATCCACGCCCACGGCCAGCCTGCCGGCAGGGCCGGCAGGCAATGGATGCAACAGACACCGAGAAGAAATGCGACAGCGAATCGCAGCATGTCCGCCTCCCTGCGGATCGGGACCTCGTCCCTGCTGATGCCAACGTGCCGACCTGCGATACTTGCGCCCCGCCGAAGGTTACGGCCGGCGCGTGCAGACGCAGCGCTACTTTGCCTGAAGCTCTCTCTGAGTCCAACCGCCCGCTGCGGCCTGCATGCCCCGACGCATTTTCAAACCGCTCAGTCGACAGAGACATCGCTGGAAGGAACGCTGGTTCATGCGGCCTTTCCGGCTGCTG
>CAZBKC010000517.1:0-2627 GCA_964492345.1 uncultured Steroidobacter sp.
GGGGTTACCCACTGGAACCTAAATCCAGCGCGTCTACCAGTTCCGCCACTTTCGCCGAACGGGAGAATTCCCAGCCTGCACAAGCATTCCGGCCCGGCGGGCCAGCCCGCGGGGGCGCGGAGTATACCCGAGCAGGCGGCCGCACTGTTCGGGGTTTCAGACGAGGACCAACCGGTCGCGAGAACAGCCCGATGAAGTCCGGCCCAGGTGACCTATTGCCGTTTCGGCCGACAGAACCGCGAACCCGCTCACACAGCGCTTCCTGCAGCGGCGACCGGCCCTGCCGATACAACAGGGAAAACCAGGATCCGGCCTGACCGGGGCCCGGCTGCCCAGGTTTTGCGGGACACACAACATTGGCTTCTCCGTCCTCTCTGACGCAAGACACCCTGCTGATCCGCTGGACCATGACCGTGCCGCGGATCGCCTGCTATTGGGGGTGCGCCCTCGCGATCGAGCTGGCCGGCTCACCGGGCCTGCCTTTCTGGCTTGCACTGGCCGCCACCCCGCCCGTTCTTGTCTTCGCCAGCGGCACGGCAGCACTGCTGCGAGTGGTGGCCGGCAATCACCTGTGCGCGGACGACGAAAGTGAGATCACGCGCGTGCCCGTTCACACACTCAGAACCCTCCACGCGGTATTCCTCGGCTGCGAAATGATCGTGGTCTTTTCACTCGCCCGGCTGCTGACCGCCTGCGCGATGCTGTGACTCGCGCTGCCCACTGTTTGGCAATAGAGACAATCGTCTGTGGGTAATGCCCAACATTGAGGCGTCCTTGCGCGTGCAGGCACCCATGACAACTCACCGCCGCTTCACATAGTCGCGCTGTGATCCTGCAGAGCAAGTGACTTAATGCCGCGTATCCGCGGACTTTTCGTGATGAACGTCACAATTGCGCCCCCACTTCTGTCACGCTCCTGACAGCTCTGCATACTACGCTCCCTCAATCGGGCTTCGGGCATAACCCTTGCATCGATCAGACCGACGCGTTGCTGCGAAACAAATCCGGTTCGCGGTTCACACCGGGTGCAGCACCTCCGCTTGGACGCAAAGAGATTCCATGTCAGTTGAAGTCACACGTCGGAGCGGCGCCAACGATTACAACATCGACGCCATCGCGGTGCGTCAACGCCGGATCAGCGTTGGATCGGCCGAACCGCCCGTGGTCGGCCTGTTACGCCAACTGCTGAGCCCGCTGATTGCCGCGATCGTCTTCGCCGCGCTCGTGCTGGTTCACGGCCGGCCGCTCGACACCCAGCACGTGGCGCTGGGCCTGCTGGTTTTCCTGACGACCAGTCAGCTGGTGCGCGCACCGCGGCGATCCGCGAATGTCGGCGCGGGGACGTGGCTGCGCGAGCGTCTCCTCGGCTTTCTCTTCGAGTGGTGCTGTGTCGTGGGTGTGCTGGTGTTTGTCGGGGCTGCGCTGGGCGCATCTTCGGTTTACTCCCCCGCGCTCTTCTGGCAATGGGCGGCGATCACTCCGGCAACGATCATTGCGGCACAAAGTGCGAGCGCATGGATTTCGACCCGCGTCCCACGTAATCGCGTGCATGCGCAGCGACACATCGTCATCGGCGCCAATGAAGTGGGCCTGGAACTGAATCGACGCGCACACGCCGTATGCAACAGCCGATTCATGGGCTTCTTCGACGATCGCGAGGCGGAGGATCTCGCCCCGGAATGTCGCAAGCATCTGGCGGGAGCGAGCAGCGACGTCATGGAATTCGTGCAGCGGCACGCGATCGACACGATCTACATTTCCCTGCCGCTCTCGGCGCTGCCCGGAATTTCCCAGCTGCTGAGCGATCTGCGCGACACGGCAGCGTCGGTTTATGTGCTTCCCGACATTTTCTCGTTCGACGTCATTCAGGCGCGCTTCGTCGACATCGATGGCATGCCGGCGGTGTCGCTCTATGACACGCCTTTCTACGGCGCCAATGCCCTCGTCAAGCGCGCCACCGACATCACCTTTGCCGTCCTTGCAGTGCTGTGCCTGTGGCCCGCGCTGCTGGCGATTGCCGTCGGCGTCAAGCTGTCCTCACCGGGACCGGTGATCTTCCGTCAGCGCCGCTACGGACTGAACGGGGAAGAGATCGTGGTCTACAAGTTCCGCACCATGACCGTATGCGAAGACGGCGCACAGGTGTTCCAGGCAAGACGTGCCGACGCACGAGTGACGCCTTTCGGCAGTTTTCTGCGCCGCACCTCGCTCGACGAACTGCCGCAGATCCTCAACATCCTCGAAGGCAAGATGAGCGTCGTCGGTCCCCGCCCACACGCGGTGGCGCACAATGAGCAGTACCGCAAGCTGATCAGCGGCTACATGTTCCGCCACAAAGTCCGCCCGGGCATGACCGGCTGGGCACAGGTGAACGGGTTGCGCGGTCAGACCGAGACCGTGGAGAAGATGCGCCAACGCGTCGAATACGACCTCGACTATCTGCGGAACTGGTCGTTCTGGCTGGACGTCAAGATCGTGTTCAGAACACTGAAGCTGCTGCTGAGTGACGCGCAGGCTTACTGATCCGGTGCCGCGTGAACCGCGGCACCGATGCAGATCGCATCGGGGAAGTTGGTGGGCCGTATAGGACTCGAACCTATAACCAACTGATTAAGAGTCAGCTGCTC
>CAZBKC010000518.1:0-1558 GCA_964492345.1 uncultured Steroidobacter sp.
GTCGAGATAGATCAGCGGGAAGCGCGACACCTTGACGTTCTTTTCCTGCGTCAGCGTGAGCAGCAGGTAAAGAAATTCACGCTTCACCTTGAGAATTTCGATCATCTCCAGCACGCCGCGGCTGGCGGCGTACACGGCACCCGACCATGACCAGGCGCGCGGATCACCTTCGTCCCCGAACTGCGCCACCTTGGACAGATCCACCGAACCGACGAGATCGGCAAGATCGGCTGTTGTCGGATCGTGCGGCGCATACGTACCCACGCCGACGCGGGAGGCTTCATTGAGGAACACCCGCTCGACGGGCATGCGCAGGAAATCGCCTTCGAATTCGCGGTCGAGACGATCGCGTGCCCATGGACTCAGCTCGCCGCGGATCTCCACACCATACGTGTCGCGGAATTCCGCACGCAGGCTGGCCGGGATGAGGTTCAGCGGCGATTCGTGCATGGGCGAGCCCTGCAGCGCATACATCGCGCCTTCGTCCGTCAGGCTGTATTCCTCCAGTCCGCGCTTGAGCAGGATCGCCATCGTCGATTTGCCGCCCGAAGGTGGGCCGAGGAGCAGCAGCAGTCTGCGGCCCACATCCGAGCCTGCGGCGGCGGCCTTGAAGTAATCGACGACACGGCCGAGCGGTTCGTCGATGCCATAGAGCTCGCGCTTGAACAGCTCTTTGGCCCCGGCCGTTTCATTGCCGTTGTTGCCGTTGGTCCCGGGCCGTCCGTACCAGTTGAGCATGTCCCACAGGTATTCGTGGCTGGTGCGGGCCAGTTGCCGCGCATTGCCAGGGACGACGGTGCGAAGGAATTCGCCGAACGTGCCGGACCAGTGCTGCGCACGGTGAAACCGGCTGAACGCGCTCAGGGATTCAACGAAGCTCTCGCCACGTTGCGAGGCTGACCCGCGCTGCGGGTTTGCCATCGGGCTGTCTGACATCGAACCGCCCTCCAACTGAATTGAATGTATCAACGCATGGAACGAGGCACGCGGTGTGAAGGACCACCTTGTCCGGGACGCGTCACATCGTTCGACTCACCCAGAGACTCCAGTTCGCAAACTTTTCGACGATCGCCGTGCTGTCAGCATACGACCGAACCCATCGTGCGCCGCCATTCCTTAAAGTCGCAATGTCCTATAGGACGAAGACTGATCCACGAGGGAACAGGTTCCATCGGAACGTGCGCCAGCGCGGTGCGTGGCCGGTCGGTCAATGCGGACGAGAAGCAACGGTGCAGAGATGTAAGAGCGCGACCACGACTCGCTGGATGGGAGCCGGATCGCGCAACGTTGCGCATGCCACGAGTGTGCCTGCGAAACATGGTGCCTTAGTTACTCCCTTCTCATCGATCTTGCAATGCGATTCATTGCTGAGGGTGTTGCACGGCACATGCCAGCGCGATCACTCGCGAACGGTAAATGTGTTCAGCGATGATTTAATTCCGCGAAGTGTGATTCCGCGCACACGGCAGCACTCGCTGCCGCTAACGAAGGGAAGGTCTGGTGGAGGCCGTCATCCCCGCCTTCGCGGGGATGACGGAAGAGGTAGTTACGCGGCGGC
>CAZBKC010000518.1:1568-2623 GCA_964492345.1 uncultured Steroidobacter sp.
GCTCTGGGGCACATCTTCGAGATCCTTGCGGTTTCTTGCCGGCAACAGGACGCGGCGAATCCCGGCGCGATGCGCGGCGACAGTCTTCTCCTTCACGCCGCCGATCGGCAGCACCAGACCGCGCAGGCTGATCTCGCCCGTCATCGCCAGGTCGTTCCCCACCGTCTTGCCGGTGAACAACGACACGAGCGCCGTGTACATCGCCGTGCCGGCACTGGGGCCATCCTTCGGAATGGCACCGGCAGGTACGTGAATGTGCACATCGCTCCTGCGCAACAACGCAGCGTCGATGCGCAGCCGTTCGGCCTGCGACTTCACCAGCGACAGCGCTGCCTGCGCACTTTCCTTCATGACATCGCCGAGCTGGCCCGTGAGGATCAGGTGGCCGCTGCCCGGAATGCGCGTGGCTTCGATGAACAGGATATCGCCGCCGACCGGTGTCCAGGCAAGGCCCGTGGCCACGCCCGGCACGCTGGTGCGCATCGCCACTTCGCTTTCGAAGCGCGGCGCGCCCAGGATCGTACGGACGCCGTCGACATCGACGATCTGTTCGGTGGCACTGCCTTCGGCGATGCGCACCGCGACGTTGCGCAGCACGGCGCCGATCTGGCGCTCCAGATTGCGGCAGCCCGCCTCGCGCGTGTAGTCGCGCGCGATCTGTCGAAGCGCATCGTCCGTGACGCCCGCCTGGCCCGGCTTCAGCCCGTTGGCTTCGAGCTGGCGCTTCACCAGGTAGCGCCTGGCGATCTCGACCTTCTCGTCCTCGGTGTACCCGGTCAGCTCGATGATCTCCATGCGGTCGCGCAGCGGTCCGGGAATGGTGTCGAGCATGTTTGCGGTCGCGATGAACATCACCTTCGACAGATCGAAGGGCACACCGAGGTAGTTGTCGCGGAACGTGTTGTTCTGTTCCGGGTCCAGCACCTCGAGCAACGCCGACGACGGATCGCCGTGAATGCCCGCGCCGAGCTTGTCGATCTCGTCGAGCATGATCACCGGGTTGCGCGTGCCGGCCTTCTTCACGGCCTGGACGATGTTGCCCGGCAGCGCTCCGA
>CAZBKC010000519.1:0-2620 GCA_964492345.1 uncultured Steroidobacter sp.
TCCAGGCGCGCGATCTGGCTGCGCAGGCCGCTCAGGCGATTGCGCTGTTCGGCTGCCTCGCGTTTGCGCTGCTTTTTCTGTTCGGCGCTGTTTTCGCCCGGTGCGCGCTCGGCGATCTGCTGTTCTTCGGCCTGTTCGCGTGTCGTGAACCAGCGGGCGTAGTCGTCCAGGTCGCCGTCGAATGCGCGCGCCTTGCCCTGGTCGACGAGCAGGAGTTCGTCCGCGACCGCTCGCAGCAGGTGGCGGTCGTGCGAGACCAGTACCACGGCGGCCTCGAAGTCCTGCAACGCGACGGCGAGCGCCTGCCGCATCTCCAGATCGAGATGATTCGTGGGCTCATCGAGCAGCAGCAGGTTGGGACGCTGATAGCTCACCAGCGCCAGCACCAGTCGGGCCTTCTCGCCGCCGGAGAACGGACCGACCGGTTCGAACACGCGATCGCCGCTGAAACCGAATTTGCCGAGGAAGGTGCGCAGCTCCTGCTCGGTCGCGCGCGCAGCGGTCGCGCCGCCAAGACGTTTCAGATGCGCGAGCGGCGAGTCATTCACCGAGAGCTGCTCGAGCTGATGCTGCGCGAAGTAGCCGATGCGCAGGTCGCGCGCCTCCGTACGTTTGCCGGACAGCGGCGCGAGTTCGCCCGCCAGCAGTTTCATCATCGTCGACTTGCCGGCACCGTTGCGGCCAAGCAGCGCGATGCGACTGCCGGGTGCGATGGTCATGCCGATCGACCTGAGCACGACGCGATCGCCGTAGCCGGCGGACTGGTCGTCGATGGTCAGCAGCGGCTGCGGCAGTTTTTCCGGGGGCAGGAAGGCGAATTCGAACTCCGAATCGACGTGCGCGGGCGCGATGCGCTCCATCCGTTCGAGGGCCTTGATGCGGCTCTGTGCCTGCCGTGCCTTGCTCGCCTTGGCACGGAAGCGCTCGACGAAGCTCATCATGTGCCTGATCTCGCGCTGCTGGCGTTCGTACATCGATTGCTGCTGCGCAAGCTGTTCGACGCGTTGTTCTTCGAATTTCGAATAGTTGCCGGTGTAGATGCGTGCCGTGCCCTGCTCGATGTGCACGATGCGGCCGACGGTGCGATCGAGGAACTCGCGGTCGTGCGCGATCATGAGCAGCGTGCCGGGATAATTCCGCAGCCACTCTTCGAGCCAGATGACGGCATCGAGATCCAGGTGGTTGGTCGGTTCGTCGAGCAGCAGCAGATCGGAACGACACATCAGTGCCTTCGCGACATTGAGGCGCACGCGCCAACCGCCGGAGAAAGCACGGATCGCGCGATCCTCGTCCTCGGGTGCGAAGCCCAGACCGTGCAGCAGCCGGGCTGCACGGCTGCGCGCGTCGTAACCGCCCATCGCGGCATAGCGCGCATGCAGTTCGCCGAGCCGGATACCGTCGTCAGCGGCTTCAGCGCGTGCGATCGCCTGTTCGGTGGTGCGCAGTTCCTCGTCGCCGTCCATGACGAACTCGATGGCGCTCTGGTCCGTGGCATCGAGTTCCTGTGCGACGTGGGCGAGCACGAGCTGCGACGGCCGGTCGAAGCTGCCTGCATCGGGCTGCAGCTCGCCGAGCATCAATGACAACAGGCTCGACTTGCCCGTGCCGTTCTTGCCGACGATGCCGACCTTCTCGCCGCGATAGATCGTGAACGAGGCCTCCTTGATGAGGAGGCGGGTGCCGCGGCGAAGCGAGAGGGAGGAGAAGGTGAGCATGGAATGCGGCGGCTGGCGACTGGCTGCTGGCCAGAAAAAAAGGAGACGGAGGATAAGGCGGTCGGGGCCGAGTGGCTACCGCGTGAGACGCGGTCTGTTGGCGGTCAACCGTGAATCGGGCGGTTCATTGGCGCGTCTGGCCAGTCGCCAGCCGCCTCCTTCTCAGGCAGCTGCCCTTCCTCAGGCAAACAGCTTGCTGACTTTCGAGCGGCCGTTCGCCTGTGCCAGCAGCAGGGTCAAAAATTCGTCCGAGCTCATCGCATCGCCGAACAGGCGGCCCTGGGCGTAATGACAGCCACGGGCGCGCAACAGGTTGAACTGCTCCTCGTTCTCGACGCCCTCGGCGACGACTTCCACTTCGAGCGCCTTGCCCATGTCGATGATCGTGCGCACGATCGTGGCGTCGGCAGGATTGACTGCGGCGTCACGTACGAACGACTGATCGATCTTCAGGGCATCGATGGGGAACTGCTGCAGGGCGCTCAGCGAGGAATAACCTGTACCGAAGTCGTCGATGGACAGGTGCAGACCCATCGCGTCCAGCTCGTTGAGCAATTTGATCGTGCGGGTCGGATCCGCCATCAGGGTGGTTTCGGTGATTTCCAGTTCGAAGCAGGTCGGCGAGACTTCATGACGCCGGAATACCGCGCGGCAGCGCGTGATGAAGCTGGCCTGGCGCAGTTGTTTGAGAGACAGGTTGATCGACACCCGGCCCGGATCCGGAATGCGCTCGGTCCAGCGGCGGTAGTCCGAGCACACGCGATTCAGGACCCATTCGCCGATGCCGAGAATCAGGTTGGTTTCCTCGGCGAGCGGGATGAACTGTGCCGGAGGGATATCGCCGTGGCCCGGCAGGCGCCAGCGCAGCAGCGCTTCGGCGCCGACGATGCGACCATCCTGCAGAT
>CAZBKC010000520.1:0-2617 GCA_964492345.1 uncultured Steroidobacter sp.
GATGTCGTTTTCCTGGAAGCTGTAGATGCGGTTGCGGCCGCTTTCCTTCGCAGCAGCGCAGGCACTGTCCGCGGCTGACAGCAGCGTGGCCACATCCTCGTTCTCGGTCGACAGCGGCACGACGCCGATACTGGCACCCAGCCGGAACGTGCGCTCCTCCCACACGAACTTGTAGTTGCGGATCGCTTCGCGCAGGGCTTCGGCACTGCGGATCGCCTCTTCGAGGGAACAGCTCTCGAGCAGCACGCCGAATTCGTCGCCGCCGAGCCGCGCCACCGTGTCGCGCCAGCGGATCTTCGACTTGAGCAGCGCACCGACCTGGCCGAGCAATGCGTCGCCAGCACTGTGTCCGCAGTTGTCGTTGATGATCTTGAACTGATCCAGATCGATGTGGCACAGCGCGAAGGAAGCCTCACGCGCCTTCGAACTCTTCATGGCCCGTTCGAGCCGCGACTCGAATTCGCGACGGTTCACCAGGCCGGTGAGGATGTCGTGGCTCGCGTGATAGGAGAGTTTTCGGTTCAGCTCGCGGCTTTCGCTCACGTCATGGAACACCAGCACGCCACCGCAGACGACACCGGACCCATCGCGGATCGGCGAGGCGCAACTCTCGATGTACAGCTCGTTGCCGTCGCGACGGATCAGCAGCGTCGGACGCACGGACTTGATGGCGCGGGTGCGACGGATCGAGACCGCGAGCGGATTCTCCAGCGGCTCGCAGGTTTCCTCGTGGAAGCTGCGAAAGATCTCGTCGATCACCCGACCCTGCGCATGTTCGAGTCGCCAGCCCGTGAGCTGCTCCGCCACCGGGTTCAGATATTCGATCCGGCAGGCCGAGTCCGTCGTGATCACGCCATCGCCGATGGACTGCAGCGTGATCTGGGCGCTCTCCTTTTCGCGGAACAGGGCTTCTTCATAGAGCTTGCGCTCCGTCACGTCCAGGTCGACCCCGACGATACGCCGCGTACGACCGTGCTCGTCCACGCGCGCCTTGGCGCGACTCACGACCCACACCCAGAAACCGTCGCGATGCTTGAGGCGGTGCACGCTCTCGAACATCGGCTCCTTGCCGGAGAGGTGGTCGCGCAGCGCAGTCTGCACGCGCGGCAGATCCTCCGGATGAACCAGCGGCTGCCAATCGACCAGCGGCCCGATCTCGTCGTCGGAGTAACCGAGCATCGACTTCCAGCGCGGCGAGAAGTACCAGGTGGTCTTCTCCAGATCGAAATCCCACAGCCCATCGTTGGCACCGTGCAGCGCAAGTTCGCTGCGCTCCTCGAGATCGTCGAAACGCGCGCGATACTGTTTGCGCTCCAGGCCACTGGCATAGCTCGACGCCAGCAACTTCATTGCCAGATGCAGGTTGGCATCCCAGCTCTCGCGCGGCCGCGTCGAGCACATCGCAAAGAATCCCCGCACCCGCCCGGCAACGGCAAATCCCACGATGAGCAGCGCGCCGACCTGCAGCGCTGCGAAGCGCGCAGCTTCCGCGGCCAGTTCGCGACGCGGCTGCTGCGTGTCGCGGATCTCGGCGATGCGGATGTGTTCGAGGCGGTCGCGCAGATACGGAAGATCCTCGAGCGACTGCCCAGCGAGGGTCTCAGGATTGAACGTGGCGAACAGACTGGCCGAGCCGATCACCTTGCGGATGGTCGGCGCATGGTCGTCGATCAGCGCAATGAAGAAGGCGTCGAGTACCGCCGCTTCGCGCACTGCGTCCAGGTTCTCACGCACCAGTTGCTCGACATCGGCCGCGGGCGGATTCTGGAAATCGACAGCAGCCTTCGTCAGCACGACATCGAGTCCGGCCTTCGAACGCTGAGTGCCTGCAGGCGGCCGCGTGATGAACAGACTGCCGCCTGCCGCACGCGGGATCGGATCGATGACCTTGGTCGGATCGCTCGCCACTTGAGTGGAGCCCGAAAGGATATGCCGTCAGCGGAAACGCGAACCCGCGCGAAGGCTGGCCACACGGCCACGCGTTGCTGCCCGAAATTCTTTGTGTCGACCCGGCATGCCGGACAGGTCGGTGGCAGTCATTGGACGATCCTCCCGCCATCGCCACCCGACAGTATTGAAATTTATGGACGGGCGACGGCTGCGGCCGATTGTGGCATGGCCTTGCCGAGGATCATAGCCGTCAATGACATACGATTACTTGTGTGAGTACTTCCGGGTGCCGCAACGATCATCCGTCGCAGCATGCATTCAGGGCCTGCCTCACCCTCGGACCGGGAATCAACGATCAGCAGGATCCGGTCGCGATCCTACGACAGCAGCACTCCACGCGCACACGCGGGGACACCATCAGGCATCCCTCAAATCCGCCATGCGGGAGACAGTGCCCTTGTAATGATCGGGAGCCGACCTATGCTCCATGACATGCACGCGCATCATTCCCATGATGACCACGACCCTGTGCACGGACCGCCGGGCCAGCCGTCCGGGCACTCTTGGCGGCACGCTGGGGGTCACTCCCACGACCATGCGCATGGATCGGGAACGCTGCTGGCACTCGCGCTGATCCTGACCGCCGGCTTCATGCTGATCGAATTCGCGGGTGGACTGATAGCGGGTTCGCTGGCCCTGCTGGCCGATGCCGGCCACATGCTGACGG
>CAZBKC010000521.1:0-2603 GCA_964492345.1 uncultured Steroidobacter sp.
AAGCCCAGGTTCGGTCGCGTTGGTATGCAGTGGCTCGGCGTGAAGGCGTGAGCGAGGCGGACTGTGCAAGGATCGCACGTGCATTTGCCTATGAGGGCTTCCGCTTGCCAATAGTCGCGCCCTGATTTTCAGAGTCCACCTCAACGGTCATTTCCCGCCCTATCCAGTTGCGCGAGAAGCCGCTCGATTACGTCGCTGACCTGACGCTGCCGCAGCGCTCTCGCCTCGCGCTGCTCGGGCTCGTCGCCTTCGCCCAGCTCGAACTTTGCCACTGCGACCGGTCCATCCTTGCGATATCCCTCGGTCTCACCCATCTGCGCGAAGCGGGTGCGCAGTATCGCGAGCGCGTTCTTCACGACGTCGCCGTGCTTACCTTCGCGTTCCTGCCGAAATACTTGTGCGACCGCCTCGGCAGCTTCCGGTGCGTTTTCCAGGCAATAGATCAGGTCGTGGGCGTCTTTGCGCTCGAAACGCTGATCAAACGCAAACGCCTTCAGGCAGGTGAAGCTAACCAGATTTGCGTGCTTGATTCTCTCGACCGCAATGCCGT
The DNA here is from genome assembly GCA_964492345.1 of uncultured Steroidobacter sp. Classification (GTDB taxonomy): domain Bacteria; phylum Pseudomonadota; class Gammaproteobacteria; order Steroidobacterales; family Steroidobacteraceae; genus Steroidobacter. The sequence continues at coordinate 551 of CAZBKC010000521.1, forward strand.
CACCTCCAAACAGTTCCGCCTCGATCTCGGCGACCTGATGCAGGTCGAAGACAATGGACGAGTGCGGGATGTTGAGTGCCGAGATCGTCCCTTCCGTCGGCAGCGGCTGCACCTTGCCACCGGAAATCTCCGGCGCATCGGCGAGCAGTTCCAACACCATGAGCGCGCCGTGTTCGGTGCGGGTCTGCCATCGCCAGGAGAGCTTCTGCTGCTGGTCGTTCTCGGCACGCTCGAAGCCCATCTTCTTCAAGTTCTCTTCGAGCGTGTGATAAGCCTCCGTGTCGGCAAGGATTTGCAGATCGATCACGATGTCAACGTCCATCGTGCCAGCGTGTGCCGGCACAGAGGGCGGCCGCGCCTTCACCAGATACCGCGGGGTGAGTCCGCCGACCAGGTAGACCGACTCCTTCCAAGGCCCTAGTCCACGCAACAAAGTCACAAGCACACGTTCGCAGTCCTGCGTGTATTGATCGCTGTAGCCATCAAGCGTCGCGGGCTTGGCCATCAGAAACCGATCCTCTCGCGACGCAGATGTTCGGCCATCTCCTTGGTACGACCTTCCCCGCGCAACAGGTCAAGATAGACTTGAATCGGGCTTGCCAGCCAGACTCCACCCACTTGCTGGCGGAACAACAGTTCTCCCGCGGACTTCACCTCGATGACGGCGAGGTTTGACCCTTCGCTGACGACACGCGCATCCAGCTCGGCTATCGCCACATCGGCGCCAGCATTCGGCAGCAGCCGGGTGCGCACTTGCGAGATACCGGACAGGAACGGTGCATAGCGCTGCGCGGCGGCTTCGTAGCTCACGGCGTAGCCAACCTGATGCGCGTCGAGAACCTGACCGAGCCGTTCGATCAGTGCATCGGATTTCAAGCCAGGCACGTAGTAGCGACGCAGCGCTGGCACACGCAGGGCTGCAAGCTGCTTGGCCCAGGCATCGAGCAGCGCGCCGGGCTCGCGTAAGTGACGCTCCTTACTTGGTCCCTGCCCGCGAGATACCAGCCAGTCGAACCTATCCAACTGGCTCAGCACATCGGAAGCAGTGGACGGCGCCACCTGCGCCCGTTCGGCCACCTCAGTAACGCCAAACCAGTCCTGGTGATGTACCAAGAGCGCGTGCAGCACCTGTGCGCGTCGCCCCGAGAACAGCGACCGCACTGATTTTTCCAAGGTTTTCGGAGGCGGTTTGTCGATGTAGACGTAGGCGCCGGGGGCAGGCAGAAACAGACTCCCGCCACTATCGTAGTAACCGACGCGTTCGTTCCTGAGCAGTTCCTTCGCACCAGGTGACAAGGATTCGGCGATAAGCAGGGGCTGTTCGTCGGCGTGGGGCGGCTGATGTGGCGCCTTGAACTGCCATAGCACTTGGCGAACGTCTCGGGGGTAGACGGCTTTCTTCGCCTCGATCAGCAAAACAATCGACTTGCCGGCGATGTTCAGGTGAATCCTGGCGTCGAGACGGTCACTGGCAGCCGTGGCAAGTTCCAGCCTATCCAGTTCAGCATGCACGTCTGGCAGTTCCCGGAGGGATTCCAGAAATTTCTCAATCAGAGTTTGTTCGGTGGCGGTCGACTCGGTCATCGTTGGTGCAATTCTCTGGACAGCGAATAACGGCACTATATCGAATATTCGATTTAGCCGCTAAATTCACTGTTCAGCGAATTTGATAGAATTTCCACCAAGCCTGCGTGTACCGGGGGCGATATCTGAGAACCACCCCAAATTTACCCCTCAGCAAAGCCTGACCTCCAGTAACTCACTGATTTTAAAGTGAAAGATCAAGATACAAATGCACACACGCCCGTCATGCAGCAGTACCTGCGCCTCAAGGCGCAGCACCCCGACTCGCTGCTGTTCTACCGGATGGGCGATTTCTACGAATTGTTCTTCGATGACGCGAAACGCGCCGCGCGACTGCTCGATATCACGCTGACGGCGCGCGGTCAGTCTGCCGGTCAGCCGATTCCGATGGCGGGGGTGCCGTATCACAGCGCGGAGTCGTACCTGGCGCGGCTGGTGCGGCGCGGCGAGTCGGTGGCGATCTGCGAGC
>CAZBKC010000522.1:0-2600 GCA_964492345.1 uncultured Steroidobacter sp.
ACCCGCGGGCAAACAATCAGCGCGTCGAGAGCAGCAACGTACTGGAAGCGGTTCCAGACCGTCGTGCCGGCAGTGGCGAACTTGCTCGTTCCCGCCATCTTGTGCCGCACCCACACCCACGGGTCCGTGGCCCATTTGGCTGCGCGCGCTGGCGGCGTGCATTCGTAGTACGCCTGCGGCGGCATGCCGTGCGTGTTGTCGATGACGACGAATGTGTCCCTGGCAGAGCGGTACTGGATACCAACATTGGTGCCGCCGCCGTTGGGCTGGCGAAGCGGCACGTCACCCTCGTGATGCAACATGGTGAACGGCGCCGCCGGGTCGTCCGCAGGCACTGCCATCGGGTAGCCTGCCGGACCGTAGAAGTGGCCCATGATGTAGAGGTCGCGTACGGGGTCGTAGACGCCGGCAGCGCCGTACACCTCGCTCCAGTACGTTGTGCTGCTGCGGAACGCTCGGGCGAAGTGCTTCGTCCAAATGGGCTGCGCCGCGTCGTACTGCAGCATCTCGAAGTCGTTGCCGTTGTTGGACGGGTACTTCATGAACCGCTTGCGGCGCGTGTCTTTCATGAACCCGCACACATGGGTTGCACCCGCACCGACGGCCTGCAGATTGGCGAAGCGCCGCCAGCCCGCCCAGGGGCTGTAGAGGTGCGATTGATTCGAGACAATCGCCCCCTGCCCGACTGCAGAGCCGCGCAGTTGCAGCAGCGCCGGGCCGTGCGGCTCGTCGCTGTGCAGCCCGACGATGTTGTCGTAGATGTGCTGGCTCTCTGGCATGCCGGGCGTCGATACGTCCTCGCCGTGCAGGATGTCCGTTGTCATGCGGACGGCCCAGGTCGTCGGCGCGACGAGCTGCTCGAAGCGGGCGGTGGCCAGCTTGTAGACCGCGAGCCCGTTCCAGCCGGAATCGCCGTGCCCGCCGCCCATGATCCAGTACCAGACATCCGCTACCGTGCCGTCTGCTCCCTTGACCACAGACACGGCGGCGCTGCCCCATGCGTTGAGGACTGCGGTCAGGTGCGTGTGCTGGAACGCACCGACTGCCGACGCATCGGCGAAGGTGTTGCTGCCGATGCTGCCGATGTGACCTGAGGCCGGCAGAGCAAGCTGCCCCAGAGCGGGGGCTAGCGCCGCAGCCGACGGGGTCGATGCCAGGGCCACTAGCGAGGGAAGGAATGATCGTCTTTTCAAGGAGCGTCTCTGCCATGGCGCGGTATGCCGGGCGCGCCGCCACGACACTATGGGTCAGGATCACCGAGACCGACGCGCCGGAGATGGTGCAACCGACTTGACACGAGGGCCGATGTAGCGCTTCGCCAGCACCAGATGGTTCATCCGGTAATGGACCTGCTTGTTCAGCCAGCCGACACCACCGTAGTACCAATTCGCGTTGACCGCGGCGATGCCCATCTCGGGGTGGGCACGCAAGCGCAGGTCCGTCCGCTGATCGACCAACACGCCGTTGATCCACGTTTCGAGCAAGCCATCGGCGCGCGCCACACCATTGCCCATTGCATCAGGCGCTGACAGGTCGATGGTGTTCAGCTTCAAATGTTGCTCGATGCAGTAGGGACGCCCCTTGGCGAACTTGACCTGTTTGCCGTTCGGCCCACTGCCGGTACCGCCGTAGGTGATGATTGGCGGATACCCGCCGTTTGGCGACCGCTCCCACAGGGGGATGTCGTAGTTGTAGCCGCCGAGCGACTTGGCGGCAATGAGCGGGTTGTCGCTCGTCGGCTCAGGGGCCATGACCATGCGCAGCATATGACCCTGGTAGACGCAGCGCTTGCCGTGCGACTTGATGTCGCGGATCTCCTTCTTCCCGTTGCCGGGGGTGCCACCGTTGCCTGACACGTTCTGCCAGTAGCCGCCAGCGTTGTTGTTCCACCACCCCATCCGGCAATCCCAGGTGATGCCCATCTTGTTGCCGTCCGTGGTGCCTTGCCAGTCGTCTTCGAGCATGATGTACATGCGGTAGTACAAGTCGTCGGGTACCGGGCCTACCGCGGGGCGCAGGGGGTCGCGGGTGTCGGCCGACTGCAGTTGGTGCGTGGCACTGAATCCGCCACGCCATGCGTCACTGGTGCCAGCCCGCGTCGCAGGCGGCTTGAAACTGCCACGGAACATGACGGTGCCAGGCGCGTCGGGGTCAGGAAGGAACTCCGACTCGTTGCCCGCGCCCGCCCCACCGCCGCGGTTGAAGAGCGACGGGAACCTGAAAACATCGATGTCACCTGATCTCGTCTTCGACGCACCAGTGAAATCGCCCGCCATCAGGACGTCCGAATGGGCGGGGAGGTTCGCTTCGCCGACCTCTGCAGCGAGCCCAAGGGTCGGCGTGTAACTGCCGGCACCCATCATGAATGCCTTCGGCGCTGCTTCCAGTAGGCCGACGTTCAGCCCGCGGCCGGAAGCTAACTTGATGTACAGGCTTAGCGTCGCGCTCGTAACAGTACCGGCGACGCCTGTCAGATCGAACCCGACGATCGAATGGCTCCCATTGTGGTCAAAGCGCGCAGCGAGCGTGCCATCCATCGAACTGCCTGGGGCACTGGTGCTCCACCATGCCGACGACTTGCAGCGGCAATCGAAGGTGCC
>CAZBKC010000523.1:0-2594 GCA_964492345.1 uncultured Steroidobacter sp.
TGATGCTGGCGATGACCAACTCCGCCGACATGGTCGCATTGGTGACCACTGCGGTATCCCTACCGCTGGTGTTGTTCTCTCTCGTCGCCGGCGCTATGGCGGACAGTCTCGATCGCCGGCAGGTGATGCTCGGTTCGCAGGTCTTCCTGTTTGTCATGTCGCTTGTGCTGTCAGCGTACGCGTGGGTCGGAGGACTCACTCCGTGGATGCTGCTGCTGTTGACATTCCTGCTCGGCAGTGGTGGTGCCTTCCATTACCCGGCATCGCAGGCTGCTGTCGGTGACATGGTCCCGCGCACGCAGCTGCCCAATGCCGTGGCAGTCAACAGCACGGGATACAACCTTGCTCGCACCGGTGGTCCGGCGCTTGGTGGCATCCTCGTTGCGATTGCCGGTGTGGCAGTGGCGTTCATGGTGAACGCAGTGAGCCGAGTGGGGCTCGTGATTGTCCTGCTTCGTTGGCGCCCGCCGCTGGTTCCACGCCTATTGCCGCGCGAACCGCTGGGGTCGGCCGTGGCGGCGGGGATAAGGTATGTGTGGATGTCTCCCGTGCTGCGCGCCGTCCTGGCGCGTGGCGCGGTGTTTGGCATCGGCGCCAGTGCCGTGACTGCGCTGATGCCAGTCGTCGCCAGGGATTCGATAGGCGGCGGTGCGCTCACGTACGGTCTGCTGTCGTGCGCTTTCGGCGTGGGCGCAGTGGGCGGCGGCATGTGCAACGAGGTCATGAGACGCATGCTGTCTACGGAAGGCGGCGTTCGCGTGGCAAGCGTCGCTTGCGCGCTGGCGGCGGCGGTCATCGGTCTGAGTTCAAGCCTGTTGCTTTCCATGTTTGCGATGATCATCGCCGGCATGGCGTGGGTTCTTGCGTTGTCGACGTACAACGTCAGCGTGCAGTTGTCGGCGCCGCGATGGGTCGTCGCCCGGGCGCTGTCGATCTATCAGATGGCAACGTACGGTGGGATGGCGCTCGGCAGCTGGGTGTTAGGCGTACTTGCCGATAGCCGAGGCGTTGCCGCCGGACTGCTGGCCGCGGCGTGCGTGCTCGTGCTGAATGCTCTTTTGGGCCGATGGTTGCCGCTGACGCAAACGGAGCATCTCAATCTCGATCCGCTGTGGCCCTCGCACGAGCCGCAGACCACCGTACCGATCGACTACCGCACGGGGCCTGTCGTTGTCTCAGTCGAGTACAGGATTCGCAGAGAGGACATTCTGGAGTTCCTCACGCTGATGGCGGAACGCAGGAGAATCCGGCGCCGTGACGGTGCGCGCAACTGCATTCTGTTGCGCGATGCATCAGACCAGGAGATCTGGATCGAGCGCTATGAGACAGCGACGTGGCTTGAGTATATTCGGCACACCAGCCGCATGACCCACGATGACGCAGGGGTATTCCAGCGCTTGCGCGCACTGCATCAAGGCGAGGGCGCTCCGGTCATTCGACGGCTGCTAAAGCAGCAGTCAGGGTTCCCCTCATACGCGGAAGCGTCCGTGCCGATCACGTCGGTTGGCGAGCACTCCGCGTAGCCGGTGCGCAGGCGGCCCACTGCTTCATATGAAGAGGAGCGCGTGACGCGATCGTGCCCGTGGTGGGTCGCCAATGCGAACGAACAGATCCCTGATGCGTAATCGGGCCCCCGGCTGAGTCGCCGGACACTACGTCCCGGCTGCGCATCGGTGTTCCCTGCACGCGTGCCCTGATCGCATTCTTGACGCCGGCCGTTCATCAATAACAGAATGATGTTCTCTTAATGGCACGATCGCATATGAGGCCAATAATGCTCAAAAGCGTCCATGGACGCACCGCCTGGATCCTGGGCGGGGTGGCAATCTGCGCCACTGCAGCCGTCGCGTTTTTCCTCGTTCCGTCTTCCGGATACAAAGGGGAGAGCCGTGGCGCCGAGCCGAGGATGCGGCTGATCACGCAGGATCAGTACATCAATACGCTGACCTACATCTTCGGACCGAATTTGCGCATCGACGCGCGTTTTGCTCCCATGACTCGTCGCGAAGGCCTTCTGGCCAACGGCGCTGCCGTTGCAACGCTGGATGCGGCGAAACTCGATCAGTTTCGGCGCACGGCAGCGCAGATCGCGACCGCCGTCACCGAGGAGGGGGCGCGCGACTTCCTGATTCCATGCAAACCACGGAATGAGCGATCGGCCGACGATGCTTGTGCGGCGCGGTTCCTGTCATCTGTGGGCCGGCTGCTCTACCGACGACCGATGAGTGAGCAGCAGGTGACTTCGCTGGTGGAGAAAGCGGGTGCTGCAGCCGATCAGCTCGGAGGGTTCTATCCGGGACTCGCCATTGCACTGGAAGGCATGTTGATCAGCCCGGAGTTCCTGTTCATTGCCGACGCTTATGAAGCGGACCCGGACAACAAGGGAAAATTCCGCTTCGACGGATACTCTGTCGCTCAGCGGTTGAGTTTCCTGCTGTGGAATGCTGGCCCGGACGAGGCGCTGCTGCGTGCTGCCGAAACGGGAGAGATTCAGGCGCGGCGAGGGCGCGAGCGGATTGTGGACATGATGCTCGCAAGCCCGCGCCTTGAGGTCGGTGTACGCGCATTCTTCGATGATCTGATGGACTTCGAGG